>NZ_JBHWEB010000081.1:0-44886 GCF_042734395.1 Amycolatopsis sp. NPDC059657
AAGAGTGGATCTTAGTCGACTTCTCTTCTACCAGGAGCCGCGTCTATCACAGCCTTGACACCACAACCCCAGCCCTAACTACCCGGCATTGGGTTCTAACCGGCCATACCACTCACGACCCCACCGAGAGGGCTTGCCACCAGGGGTCGACGGCGGGCGGGGCCGAGACGTCGACGCGCTCGCCGGGCCTCGGGATCGCCAGCTCGACGTCGTGGGCCTTCGCCTCGCGCCAGACGCGGTCGGCCGGCTCGGTCCACGGATGCATGGCCAGCGTGAAGGTGGCCCAGTGCACCGGGACCAGCAGGCGGGCGCGCACGTCGAGATGGGTGGCGACGCCTTCCTCCGGGGTCATGTGGATGTCCGGCCACTCCGGGGCGTACGCGCCGATCTGGATCAGCGCGGCGTCGAACGGGCCGTGCTCCTCGCCGATCTTGGCGTAGCCGTCGAAGTAGCCCGAGTCGCCCGTGTAGAAGACGCGATGCGACGGTCCGGCGAGGACCCACGACGTCCACAGGGTGCCGTCGTTGGACAGGCCGCGGCCCGAGAAGTGCTGAGCCGGCGTCGCCACGAAACGGACGCCGGCGACCGTGGCCTCTTCGTTCCAGTCGAGCTCGATGATCCGCGACGCCGGGACCTGCCAGCGCTCCAGGTGCGCGCCGATGCCCAGCGGCACGAGGAACGGGGCGGTCTGCGTCTTGAGCAGGGTCCGCACCGTCGGCATGTCCAGGTGGTCGTAGTGATCATGGGAGATGACGATCGCGTCGATCCGGCCCAGTGACTCGATCGGCTGCGGCGGCTCGTGGAGCCGCTTCGGACCGGCGAAGGCGGCGGGGGAGACGCGCGCGCCCCACACCGGGTCGAGCAGCACCCTGGCGCCGTCGATCTCGGCCAGTGTGGACGCGTGCCCGAACCAGGTGAGGTGCAGCCCCTCGGCGCGCGGCGGCAGCGCGTCGCGGACGATCGGGATCTCACCGGCCGGTTTGCGCTGCTTGCGGGTCTCGCCGAAGAACATCTCCCGGAAGATCTCGCGATAGGTCGAGGCGGGCATCTCGCGGCGGGGCGCGGTGTTGCGGAACGTCCCGTCCGCGTACTGCGGCGAGCGCCGCATGCGGTCCGCCCTGGCCCCGGTCGCTTTCGCGCCGAACGCCGCGGGCAGGTCCTTCAGTGCCCAGGCGGCGCCTGCCACTCCCAGCGCCGCCGCGATCCTCTTCTTCATACTTCGAGTCTACGAGCGGTTCCTGAGAGGTTCCCCAGACTCGTGGAGGCTGCGCAGCACCTGTGCGTACGAGTCGACGAGGCTCGTCTGGCAATACGGGATGTCCAGCTCGGCGCAGTACTGCTCGACGATGACCTGTGCCTGGCCGAGATGCGGCGACGGCATGCTCGGGAACAGGTGATGCTCGATCTGGTAGTTGAGCCCGCCGAGCGCAAGGTCGGTGATCCGTCCACCTTGGACATTGCGCGAGGTCAGCACCTGCTTGCGGAGGAAGTCGAGCTCGGTCTTGCCGGTGAGGATCGGCATGCCCTTGTGGTTGGGCGCGAAGATCGATCCCATGTAGATGCCCCACAGCGCCTGGTGGAGCACGATGAACACCACGGCCTTGCCGGGCGACAGCACGGTGAACACGGCGGCGAGGTACAGCACGACGTGCGCGGTGAGCAGGCTGCCTTCGATCCACTTGTGCTTCAGCGACTTGCTGAACAGCGCGCGGAAACCGGAAACATGCAGGTTGAAGCCTTCGAGCGTGAGCAGCGGGAAGAACAGGAACGCCTGGTAGCGGCCGATGAACGCGGGAACGCCACGCGCCACGCGTGCCTGCTTCTTGGACCAGACCAGCACATCCGGCTCGACATCCGGGTCGAGCTCGTCGTGGTTCGGGTTGGCGTGGTGGCGGGTGTGCTTGTCCATCCACCAGCCGTAGCTCATGCCGATGCCGAAGTTGCCCACCGCCCAGCCCACGATCTCGGTCGGCCGCCGCGTCCGGAACACCTGGCGGTGCGCCAGGTCGTGCGACAGCAGGGCGACCTGGGCGAACATCACGGCGAAGAAGACCGCGAGCCCGAGCGACCACCAGCTGTCACCGAGGAAGGCGAAGCCGACCCAGCCCGCGGCGAAGAGGCCGATCACCAGTGAGAATCGCGCGATGTAGTAGCCAGGGCGCCGACGGAGGAGGTCCGCCTCGGAGACGCGCCGGGTGAGCCGCGCGAAATCACTACCGGGCGGCGAGAGAACTTCATTAGTGGTCACACCCCACACACTGACAGGTGGCCCGGCGCGCGGGAATACTGTGGACCACAAAGTTCATGCTGGGGTTTGCCCTACCCTCGCCAGATGTTCGCGGGGCGAGCCGAATAGCTGGGCGCTCAGATGTGCCCGCTTGAAGTACCGGTGCGCCTCGTGTTCCCAGGTGATCGCGATGCCGCCGTGGAGCTGGATCATCTCGGCGGCGACCGCGCAAAATGCCTCTGAGCAGTACACTTTCGCGATCGCGGCCATCCGCTCGGAGGTCGCGGCATAGGCCGCGGAGCGTGCGGTCTCGATCAACACGTACAGGTCGGCCATGCGGTGTTTGAGTGCTTGAAACCCGCCGATCGCCCGGCCGAACTGCTTTCGTCGCTTGCAGAATTCCACTGTGATGTGCAACGCTCGCGCGGCCGCGCCCGCCTGTTCGGCGGCCAGCACCGCCAAGGCGACATCTCTTACCTGGTTGAGGTTGACTTCCCCGACGGGGTGTGCATCGACGATTTCGACGCTCGCCAGGCGTCGTGTCTCGTCCATTGTCGGCGTGTGGCGCGTGTGTGCGCTGTCCACTTCGTACAGTGTATTTCCCTTGACGGCCAGCAGGATCTCGGCGGTGTCGCCGTCGACGACGTACTCGCCGGTAAGTGCCAACGCGCCGGTGATGCCCTCGGCCAGCCGGGGCAGCAAGCGCTTGCGGGCCGTTTCGTCCTCAGTGGACAGCAGGGCCTGGGTGGCCAGAACCGTGCTCAGGAAAGGGACATCGGCCAGAACTCGGCCCAGTTCCTCGGCGACGATCTGGAGCTCGGTCAGTCCGGCGCCGAGCCCGCCGTATTCTTCGGGAATCGCCAATGCCGTTACGCCGATTTGACACAGCGCCTGCCATGGCTCCGGGTTGCGCTCCAGTGCGGTTCGCACCGAGGCGCGCAGTGCTTCCTGTTCCTCGGTGAAGCTCACAACGACTCCAATACACGCGCCCGGTGAAATCCCTGTGTGCCCCAGGCGGCGACCAGCGCCCGCACCTTGGTGAGCCGGGCACCCAAGGGATGTTCGGCCGTATAGCCAATCGCGCCGTGGACCTGGAGACCGGTCCGCGCGGCGAGATGGGCGGCGTCGGCGACGGCGACTTTCGCTGCCGAGACATCGCGGGGAAGCAGGCTCAACGCGGCCGCGTACAGCAGTGGCTTGGCGAGTTCGAGCCGGGTGACGACGTCGGCGAGCAGATGTTTGATCGCTTGGTACTGGCCGATTTCCCGGCCGTATTGCTTTCGTTGTTTGGCATAAGCAACAGAAGTGTCCAGTAGCCAGCGGCCTAGGCCTAGCAACTGGGCGGTGGTCGCGAGCGCACCGAGTTCGAACGCGCGTGCCGTGTCGGCCGCGGCGCCGATGACCTCGCCGGGCTCGACCTCGAACAGCCTGCGTGATTTGTCCACAGAGGACAGCATGCGTCCCGCGGTGAAGGTTCTCAGCGCGGCACCGTCCACGAAGAGCTTCGCTTCGGCGGTGTCCGCGTCCAACGCGTAGGGCACGTGCGGCCGGTACACAATGGACGCCAAGGTTTCGCCTGCCGCCACACTGGCGAGGATTTCGTCGTCGAGCAGAGCCGGGAGCACGGCGACCGTGTCGACCCACGGGCCCGGCGTGGCGTGGTAGCCGAGCTGATCGAAGGCGACCACGAGGTCGATCGCGCTCGCGTCGAGCCCGTCGAATCGTTCGGGGACGAGCAAAGCCGGGACGCCCAGTTCGGCGAGGCCCTTGGGCCCGGTGTCGGTCAGGCACGCGTCGATGCTGGCCGCGAAGTCGAGTTGTTCCTGGGAGAGCGCGAACCTCATCGGTCACCTCGCGGCAGGCCGAGCAGGCGTTCGGCGACGGTGGTGCGCTGGATCTGGTCGGTGCCGCCGTAGATCGGCCCGGCGAGTGAGAACAGCCAGCCGTCCGACCAGCCGTCCACTTCGGCCTCCGGGCCGAGCAGATCCAGCGCCGTCTCGTGCAGTGCGACGTCCAAGTGTGACCAGAAAAGCTTGTTGACACTGGACTCGGGCCCGAGCTGCCCGCCTTCGGCGAGCCTGGTCACCGTGCCGAACGTGTACAGCTGATACGCCCGCGCGCCGATCCAGGCGTCCGCGACCCGGTCCGCGACCTCGACCGGGCGGCCGCGCCGAGACCATTCGCCGACGAGCCGATCCGCGGCGGCGAGGAAGCGGCCCGGGCTGCGCAACGACAGTCCGCGCTCGTTGTTGGCCGTGGTCATGGCGACCTTCCAGCCTGCGCCGACCGGCCCGATGACGTCCACATCGGACACGAAGACGTCGTCGAAGAAGATCTCCGCGAACCCGGGTTCACCGTCGAGCTGGGGGATCGGGCGCACGGTCACGCCTTCTGACCGCAGGTCGGCCATGAAGTACGTCAGTCCTTTGTGGCGAGTGCTCGCCGGGTCGCTGCGGAAGAGTCCGAACGCGTGATCGGCGAAGGTGGCACGCGAACTCCACGTCTTCTGACCGTTGAGAAGCCAGCCACCTTCGACGCGGGTCGCGGTGCTGCGCAACGCGGCGATGTCGCTGCCCGCTTCGGGTTCTGACCAAGCCTGCGCCCAGACTTCTTCGGAGCGCGCCATTTTCGGGAGTATCCGGCGTTGTTGTTCTTCGGTGCCGTGGGAGAACAGCGTCGGCGCTAGCATGAAGATGCCGTTTTGGTTGACCCGCAAGGGTGCGCCCGCGGCGTAGTACTCCTCCTCGAACAGCACCCATTCCAGCAGGCTCGCGTCCCGTCCGCCGAATTCCGCAGGCCACGACACGACCGACCAGCGTGCGTCGGCCAGCCGCGCTTCCCACTCGCGATGCTCGGCGAAGCCTTCGGCGGTATCGAAGGAAGCCAGGCGGCGGTCCGGCACATTCGAGCGAAGCCAGTCGCGGGCTTCGTCGCGAAAGGCGATCGCGGCAGCGTCGAGGTCGAGGTCCATCAGGATTTCCGGTTCGCGTCACGCATGGAGCGGGCGTCCTGGCCGCCGAGCGAGTCACCACCGGACAGCTCGGCGTTGTGGGCGTGCGCGAAGTGATGCAACCCGAACACCGAGTCCATTCCGGACCGCAGCCCCATCAGGTCTTCGGCCTGGTTGACCGCCTTCTTCGCCAGCGCGAGACCGAAACGTGGCATCTCGGCGATCTTCTCCGCGAGCGCGAGCGTCTCGCTCTCGAGGTCGTCACGCGGCACGACGCGGTTGAGCATGCCCCATTCCTTGGCCTGCTGGGCGCTGAACCGTTCGCCGGTGAACAGCACTTCCTTGGCCGCGCGCGGGCCGAGCACCCACGGGTGCGCGAAGTACTCGACGCCCGGGATACCCATACGCACCACGGGATCGGCGAAGAACGCGTCGTCCGAGGCGACGATCAGGTCGCACACCCACGCGAGCATCAGCGCGCCCGCGATGCACGCGCCCTGCACGCTCGCGATGGTCGGCTTCGGGATTTCCCGCCAGCGGCGGCACATCCCGAGATAGACCTCCGACTCGCGGGCGAACCGCTGGTCACCGCCCTCGGCGCCGACGTGGTCCCACCACAGCACCGCCTTACGCTCGAATGAGACGTCGGCGTCACGACCCGGCGAGCCGATGTCGTGCCCCGCCGAGAAATGCTTGCCCTCACCGGCGAGCACGATGACCTTGACCTCGTCGTCTTCGACCGCGCGCTGGAACGCCGCGTCGAGGGCGTACGTCATGGCCGAGTTCTGCGCGTTGCGGTACTCGGGCCGGTTCATGGTCACGATCGCGACCGGCCCGCGCCGCTCGTACCGAACCTCGCTCATGGATTTTCCTCTCGCAGCACGCGTTTCAGTACTTTTCCGGAGGCGTTGCGCGGCAGTTCGTCGCGGAATTCGACGAACCGCGGTTGCTTGTAGTTGGCGAGGTTCTTCTTGCAGTAGGCGAAAACGTCCTCTTCGGACAGTTCGCCCCGACGCAGGATGAACGCCTTGCCGACTTCGCCGAGCAGCTTGTCGGGCACCCCGATCACGGCGGACTCCGCGACCCCGTCCAGCCAGGCCAGCGCCTGCTCGACTTCGGCGGGGTAGACGTTGAACCCGCCGACCACGTACATGTCCTTGATGCGGTCGGTGATCCGCAGGTAGCCGCGGTCGTCGAGCACGCCGACGTCGCCGGTGTGCAGCCAGCCGTCGGCGTCGATCGCCTTCGCGGTGGCCTCGGGATCGTCGAGGTAGCCGAGCATCATGTTGGGGCCACGCAACAGGACCTCGCCGAACTCGCCCAGTTTCACCTCGAACCCGGCGGTCGCGCGGCCGGAGAACCGCGCCACGGTCGCCTTGTCGTCACCGGGACGGGACATCGTCGCGACGACCGCTTCGGTGAGGCCGTAGCCGGTGAGCACGGTCTCGAAGCCGATCTCGGTCTGCATGCGCTCGACCAGCGCTTCGGGCACGGTCGCCGCGCCGGTCACGGCCAGGCGCAGGCTGGAGAGGTCGTGCGTCAGGCGTTCGGGCGCGTCGAGCAGCACCTGATAGATCGTGGGCGCTCCCGGCAGCACGCTGATCCGCTCCGATTCGATGAGCCGCAACGTCTCGTGGACGTCGAAGGTCCGCTGCGGCACGATCGCCACCCCGCGCAGGAGCGCCGCGACAATGCCCGCCTTGTAACCGAAGCTGTGGAAGAACGGGTTGACCACGAGGTACCGGTCGCGCTCGCTCAGCTCACCGCACTCGCCCCAGGCGTCGGCCACCGCGAGTGTCCGGCGGTGGCTGGTCATCGCGCCCTTGCTCTGGCCGGTGGTGCCGGAGGTGAACAGGATGTCGCTCACGTCGTCCGGGCCGACCTGCGGCAACGCGCCGACGTAGTGCGGGATGTCGGCCCATTCGGTGACGCCGTCGCGTGGCGTTTCCTCGCCTTCGACCGGGATGCGGAGCACGGTCGGAGGGTGTTCGCCGCCGAGGTCGGCGAGCCGGTCGACACCGAGGAAGGTGCCGGTGATGATCAACGCCGCCGCGTCGCTGCGGCGCAGGATGTCACTCGTCTCGCGCGCGGTGAAGCGGGTGTTGATCGGGACGAGCGTCGCGCCCGCGGTCAGCGTGCCGAGTGCGGCGACGACCCAATGCCAGGTGTTGGGCGCGCAGATCGCGACGCGGTCGCCGCGGTGGACCCCCGCATTGACCAGGAAGCCCGCCACATCACGGGCATGGGCGCGCAGCTCGCGGTAGGTGAGGCGCACGTCGCCGTCGGCCAGCGCCTCGCGGGCGCCGAACCGTTCGGCCGCGGCTGACAGTGCCGCCGGGATCGTCTCTTCCATCAGAAGGTCTCCCTAGCAAGTGCTTGGTAGGGTAGCCTACGCAGGAGCTCGCCAGATGTCGACAGGTGGTGAATCCGGTGTTCCGTGACGAGGTCAGAGCCTGGCTCGAAGCTAACCTCAGCGGCGAATTCGCCGCGCTCAAAGGACTTGGCGGACCCGGCCGCGACCACGAGGCCTACGAGGAACGCGTGGTCTGGGAGCGGCATCTCGCCGCCGCGGGCTGGAGCTGTCTCGGCTGGCCGGTCGAGCACGGCGGCCGCGGCGCGACGCTCGACGAGCAGGTGATCTTCCACGAGGAGTACGCGCGGGCGGACGCGCCGGCGACGGTCGGGCACATCGGGCAGAATCTGCTCGGCCCGACGCTGATCGCGTTCGGCACCCCCGCGCAGCAGCAGCGCTTTCTCCCCAAGATCCGCTCGGTCGAAGAGCTGTGGTGTCAGGGCTACTCCGAACCCGGCGCCGGGTCCGACCTCGCGGCGGTCTCGACGACGGCCAGGCTCGAAGACGGCGAATGGGTGTTGCACGGCCAGAAAGTCTGGACGTCGCACGCGCATCTCGCCGACTGGTGCTTCGTGCTGGCGCGGACCGAACCGGGCTCGAAACGCCACAAAGGACTGTCCTATCTGCTCGTTCCCATGCGGCAACCCGGCGTCGACGTGCGGCCGATCCGCCAGCTCACCGGCACCTCCGAGTTCAACGAGGTCTTCTTCGACGGCGCGCGCACCGCCGCCGACCTGGTCGTCGGCGAACCTGGCGACGGCTGGCGCGTCGCCATGGGCACGCTCGGCTTCGAACGCGGGGTCGCCACCCTCGGCCAGCAGGTCGGGTTCCGTCGTGAGCTTCAGGCGTTGAACGACCTGGCCGACCCCGATGACCCGATCATCGCGGAACGGCTCCAGCGGGCGTGGGTGGGTTTGGAAGTCATGCGCGCGCACGCGATACGCACGCTCGGCGACACGTCGCCCGGTGTCGCGGAAGTGTCCAAACTGGTCTGGTCGAACTGGCACCGCTCGCTCGGCGAGCTGGCGATGATGATCCGCGGTGAGCGCGGCATGCTCGCCGAGGACGGGCTCGATCAGTGGCAGCGGCTGTTCCTGTTCAGCCGGGCGGACACCATCTACGGCGGCTCCAACGAGATCCAGCGCAACGTCATCGCCGAGCGCGTGCTCGGCCTGCCGAGGGAGGCCCGGCCGTGATCCCGGTTCCGAAATATCCCGAGGGTGCGAACCTGGTGCGGGACAAGGTGGTCGTGGTGACGGCCGCCGCCGGCACCGGCATCGGGTCGGCGGTCGCCAAACGCTGCGTCGAGGAAGGCGCCCGTGTCGTCATCAGCGACTGGCACGAGCGGCGGCTCGCCGTCAAAGCCGAGGAACTCGGGGTACACGCCATCCCGTGCGATGTCACACAGGAAGATCAGGTGCAGGCGCTCATCGACGGCGCGTCCGGCCACTTCGGACGGATCGACGTGCTGATCAACAACGCCGGGCTCGGCGGTTCGAAGTCTATTGTGGACATGACCGACGACGAATGGTCACGGGTCATCGACGTCACGCTCAACGGGACCTTCCGCGCCACCAGGGCGGCGGTCAAGAAGTTCATCGAGCAGGGTGGCGGCGGCGCGATCGTCAACAACGCGTCCGTGATCGGCTGGCGCGCGCAGGCCGAGCAAGCGCACTACGCGGCCGCGAAAGCCGGTGTCATGGCGTTGACACGCTGCGCGGCCGTCGACGTGGCCCGGCACGGGATCCGGGTCAACGCCGTCGCGCCGAGCCTTGCGATGCACCCGTTCCTCGCCAAGGTGACCAGCGAGGAGCTGCTCGCCGAACTCACCGAGCGCGAGGTTTCCGGGAGGGCGGCGGAACCCTGGGAAGTCGCCAATGTCATGGTGTTCCTAGCCAGCGACTACGCGTCCTATTTGACCGGTGAGGTTGTGTCAGTGAGCAGTCAGCATGCCTAAGCCAGGTGGCTCCCGCCGAGCCGAACTGCTGTCCTTGGCCGCGCGCCTGTTCGCCGAGCGCGGCTTCGTCTCGACGACCGTGCGCGACATCGCCGACGCGGCAGGCATCCTGTCCGGGAGCCTCTATCATCATTTCGACTCGAAGGAGTCGATGGCCGACGAGATCCTCACCGGCTTCCTCGACGAGCTTTTCGGTACCTACGCGGAGATCGTGGCGGCCGAGCACGGCCCGCGCGAGACGCTCGAAGCGGTCGTCACCGCCTCGTTCGACTCGATCCACCGGCGGCCCGCCGAGGTCGCGATCTATCAGAACGAAGCGAAACACCTCATGCAGCTGCCGAGGTTCGCCTACCTGGTCGACCGCAACGCCGAGTTCCGCAAGCTGTGGAACGGGATTCTCGCCGACGGTGTCAGCGAGGGAGTGTTCCGGCAGGACCTCGACGTCGAGCTGGTCTACCGGTTCATCCGCGACACCGTCTGGGTGGCCGTCCGCTGGTACAACCCTGACGGCGCACTGACTTCCGACGCCGTCGCGAAGCAGTATCTCGGCATTCTCCTCGACGGGATCGGGACGAAAAGTGGCTGAAGCGTACATTGTGGACGCGGTGCGCACCGCGGTCGGGAAGCGCGGCGGAGCACTCAGCGGTGTCCACTCCGCGGACCTGGCCGCCCATGTGATCACCGCGCTCGTCGAGCGTTCCGGCGTCGATCCGGCGCTCGTCGACGACGTCATTCTCGGCTGCACGGACACGATCGGCTCGCAGGCAGGCAACATCGCCCGCACGGCGTGGCTCGCGGCGGGCTATCCGAACCACGTGCCGGGCGTGACCGTCGACCGGCAGTGCGGGTCGAGCCAGCAGGCCGTGCATTTCGCCGCGCAGGCGATCATGTCCGGCACGCAGGATCTCGTCGTCGCCGGCGGCGTGCAGAACATGAGCCAGGTCCCTATCAGCGCCGCGATGATCGCCGGTCGCGAATACGGTTTCGATGATCCGTTCTCCGGCTCGAAGGGCTGGCAAGAGCGGTTCGGCGGCGCGGAAGTGTCACAGTTCCGGAGCGCGGACATGATCGCGGGACACTGGGACATCACGCGGGAAGCGATGGAGGAGTACGCGTTCTCGAGTCATCAGCGTGCGCTGGCTGCCATCGACTCCGGCCGGTTCGAGCGGGAAATCGTGCCGTTCGAGCGATTCCGGCTCGACGAGGGGCCGCGCCGGGACACCAGTCTCGAGCGCATGGCCGGCCTGAAACCGCTCAGCGAAGGCTCGCGGATCACCGCGGCGGTGGCCTCGCAGATCTCGGACGGGGCGAGCGCCACCCTGCTGGCCTCCGAGGCCTTCGTGCGTGAGCACGGCCTGACGCCCCGCGCCCGCGTGCACCACCTTTCGGTGCGTGCGGCGGATCCGGTGTGGATGCTGACCGGGCCGATCCCCGCGACCTCGTACGCGCTGCGCCGTGCCGGAATGTCCATTGAGGACATCGACCTGTTCGAGGTGAACGAGGCGTTCGCGAGCGTCGTGCTCGCGTGGATCGAGGAGACCGGCGCCGATCCGGAGCGGGTGAACGTCAACGGCGGCGGCATCGCGCTCGGTCACCCGATCGGCGCGACCGGCACGAAACTGCTCACCACCCTGCTGCACGAACTCGAGGCGCGGGGCGGCCGCTATGGCCTCCAGACGATGTGCGAAGGCGGCGGCACCGCCAACGTGACCATCATCGAACGCCTCTGACCAGCGGTACGGACACCGCGAGAGCGCGGACCTCCGGGTTTTTCCAGGGATCGCTACGGATGTGCCGCGCACCTGATCGGCGCAAGCCTGGACGCATGAGAAAACGACATCGTGTGACCAAGGCGGTCGTCCCGGCCGTGGCGCTCGTCGTGCTGGCGAGCGGCACCGCGAGCGCGACGCCGCCGGAGTACCAGAGCCTCGACGGCAGCGGGAACAACCGCGCGCACCCGGAGTGGGGCGTGGCAGGGTCGGCGTATCTGCGGGTGGCGGGCGCCCGGTACGCGGACGGGCTCGGTGTGCCGGTCAGCGGGCCGAACGCCAGGCGGATCAGCAACCGGATCTTCAACGACACCGGCCAGCGGCTCGTGTCGCCGCGCGGGATGACCCAGTGGACCGCGACCTGGGGGCAGTTCCTCGACCACACCTTCGGGCTGCGCAAGGACGGCACCGAGATCCAGCCGATCCCCTTCGATCCTGCCGACCCGCTGGAACGGTTTCCGCGGGCCACCGGATTGCCGGTGCGGCGCAGCGCGACCGTGCCCGGAAGCGGGCCGCGGCAGCAGGTCAACCTGCTCGATTCGTACCTGGACGCGTTCGCGGTCTACGGCGGCACGGCCGAGCGGCTCGAATGGCTCCGCGAAGGACCGGTCGACGGGGACCTCGGCAACAACGGCGCGCGGCTGCTGCTGCCGGGCGGGATGCTGCCCAGGCGTGACGAACGCGGCGACAAGAACTCGGCGCCGGGCATGGACGACCCGATCGGGCTGGACGGGCGCGCGGCCGTCGCCGGGGATCACCGGGCCAACGAGAACATCGGGCTGCTGAGCGTGCAGAACCTGTTCGCCAGGGAGCACAACCGGATCGTCGACCGGCTGCCCCGCACGCTGCCGGAGGAGACGAAGTTCCAGATCGCGCGCCGGGTGGTCATCGCGACGCAGCAGTACATCACCTACGAGGAGTTCCTGCCGTCCCTGGGAGTGCGGCTGGCGCCTTACCGCGGCTACAACCCGCAGGTGAACCCGACGGTCGGCAACGAGTTCGCCACGGTGGGGTACCGGGCGCACAGCATGCTGAACGGCGATCTGCGGTTCAAGACCGAGGCGAGTCACTACTCCCAGGCACAGCTGGACGCGTTGCGCGCCAAGGGTTTGACAGTAACCGTCACCGGTGGCTTGGCGGAGATCAAGGTGCCGTCCGAGGTGGCGACGTTCAATCCCGACCTCGTCACGCAGCTTCAGCTCGGGCCGGTGCTGCAGGGACTGGGTGCGTACCCGCAGTCGGCCAGCGACGAGCAGATCGGGGACCTGGTGCGCAATATCGTCCTGCGGCGAGGTGACCAGATGGCCGTGTTCGACATCGGGGCCATCGACATAGAGCGCGGACGTGACCACGGCATGCCGACGTATCAGCAGCTCCGGCAGGCGTACGGGCTGGCGCCGAAGGCTTCGTTCAGCGCGGTCACCGGCGAGGCGACCGAGACGTTCCCCGCCGATCCCGAGCTGACACCCGGCGCGGAGATCGAGGATCCGGACGCGCTCGATTTCGTCCGGCTCTTCGACGCGGCGGGCAATCCCGTGCCGCCCGGTGGCGACACGGCCGTCAAGGGGGAGCGGCGGACCACGCTGGCGGCGCGGCTCAAGGCGCTCTACGGCGATGTGAACACGCTGGAGGCGTTTCCCGGACTGGTGTCCGAGAAGCCGGTGCCCGGCAGCGAGTTCGGCGAACTGCAGCTCGCGATCTGGAAGAAGCAGTTCGAGGCGATGCGGGACGGTGACCGGTTCTTCTACGGGAACGATCCGTCGCTGGCGGCCATCAAGGTGCTGTTCGGGATCGACTTCCGGCAGAACCTCGGCGACGTGATCGCCCGCAACACCGACGTCGCGCGCGGACAGCTGGCGGCGAACGTGTTCCGGATTCCCTAACATCGGGAGTGTGCGACCACGATGGCTGATTCTTTTGGGGTGTCTCGGTTTCTGCTCGCTCGGTGTGCTGGCCTGGGCGGTCGAGCACACGCCGCGCCCGAGCCTGCCGGTGGTCGTGGCGATCATGCTGACCGTGGTCGGGCTGGCGGTGCTGCCGTGGACACGGCTCGCCGCCGCCCGGCTGCGCGGCGACCACGAGGCGGACAGGCTGTTCCGCCGTGTGGTCGCCGTCTCGGCGTCGGCGGCGGCGGGTGGCGCGGCCGTCTCGGTGTTCCTGATCGGCGACACGCCCGCCGGCGCGGGGGTGGCGATGGCGTCCATCTTCGCCGCCGGGGTGCTCGCGCTGGTCGGGGCGGTGCTGTTGCCGTGGATCTACCTGCTGACCAGGACGATCACACGCGAGCGCGCGGCACGGGTCCGCGCGGAGGAACGCGCCGAGGTCGCGGCGCATCTGCACGATTCGGTGCTGCAGGCGCTGACCTTGATCCACAAGCGCACCGACGAGCCCGAAGTGCGGCGGCTCGCGCGCGGCACCGAGCGCGAGTTGCGGGCGTGGCTGTTCGGCAGGCCGTCGGAGGACGACTTCGCCGCCGCGATCGCGGACCTGGTCGCCGAGGTCGAGGACCGGTACGCGGTCGCCGTCGAGCTGGTCTCGGTCGGCAGCCGCGCGCTCGACGCCCCGGCCCGCGCGGTCGCGGGCGCGGTACGGGAGGCGTTGACGAACGCGGCGAAACACGCGGGGGTACGGGAGATGTCGGTGCTGGTGGAAGTGACGGAGACGGAGGTGTTCGCGCTGGCCAAGGATCGGGGCCGCGGCTTCGACCCCTCCGTCCACAATGGACCCGATCGGCGCGGCATCGTGGACTCGATCGAGGGCAGGGTCCGGCAGCACGGCGGCACCGCGGAGGTCCGTTCCGTCCCCGGTGAAGGCACCGAGGTCGAGATCAGGATGCCGCTGTGATCCGGGTCTTCCTCGTCGACGACCACGCGCTGGTCCGCTCGGGAGTACGCGCGGAGGTCGGTTCCTGCGTCGACATCGTCGGCGAGGCGGCGACGGTTTCCGAGGCCATCGACGGAATCCACGCACTCCGGCCGGACGTGGTCCTGCTCGACGTGCATCTGCCCGACGGCGGCGGCCTGGCGATACTGAACGCGGCTTCCTGCCCCGGCGTCCGCTGGCTGGCGCTGTCGGTGTCCGACGCGGCCGAGGACGTCATCGCGGTCATCCGCGGCGGCGCGCACGGCTACGTCACCAAGGCGATCTCGGGGCCCGACCTGTACGAGGCGATCAGCCGGGTCCACGATGGCGACGCCTACTTTTCCCCACGCCTGGCCGGTTTCGTGCTCGCCGCGTTCCACGGCGACCCGGAGCTCGACCAGCTCACCCCGCGTGAGCGTGACGTGCTGCGCCTGGTCGCGGCCGGGTACACGTACAAGGAAGTGGGCACGCGACTATCCATTTCGGCCAGGACGGTCGAGACGCACGCGGCGGCCGTGCTGCGCAAGCTCAGGCTGTCCAACCGGCGCGAACTCACGCGATGGGCGACGAACCGAGGCCTGACCTGAGCATTGGGTCGTGAGTGTTTTCGCCGGTTAGAACCGGCCGTACCACTCACGACCCCTGTTTCCGGCAGACTCGGGGACATGAGCATCAGCGCAGCCGCCGGGAACGAGATCGGCAATCGCTACCGCGAGAACTACGACGTCGCCCACCTGGGCGTCGAGCCGCTGCTCGCCATCGTGGCGGACGGCATGGGCGACGGCCGCGGCAGCGCCATGGCGGGCCGGACCACCGTCGGCACCATGGTCGAGCTGCTGAAAGCACCCGCCACGGCCGAATCGGTCCGTGAGGCGGTGGCCGCGGCCCAGCGGCGGGTCGGCGAGATCGGCGCCCAGCTCGGCGAGCTGACCGGCTGCACGCTGACCGCGCTGGTGCCCGCCGCGGACGGTTTCCTGATCGCGCAGGTCGGTGACTCCCGCGTCTACCGCCTGCGCGAAGGGCTACTGGAGTTGCTGACCACGGATCACACGATGGCCTGGCTGGGCGCGGTCCACGGCTGGTATCCGTTCGACTCGCCGCAGGCGTCCGCGGCGCGGTACCAGCTGACGCGGTACATCGGGCACCCCGCGCGGCCGGAACCCGATGTGCTCACCGTGTTTCCCCGGCCAGGCGATGTCTTCCTGCTGTGCACCGACGGGATCGCCGAACAGGTTCCGTACCACCGGATGCTGGAGATCCTGAGCCTGCCGAAGCCGCCCGAGGAACTGGTCCGGCAGCTGCTCGCGGACGCCGAAGCGGCGGGCGGGCGTGACAACGCGACCGCGATCGTGGTGAGGGTGTGATGATCGTGCTGCGCGAGCTCTCGCCGGATGACTGGGCCGGCTGGCGCGAGCTTCGGCTGGAAGCGCTGCGCGAGGCGCCAGAGGCGTTCGGCAGCACGCTCGCGGAGTGGTTGAACGCGCCGGAGTCACGGTGGCGCGGCCGTCTCGTCAACGTGCCGTTCAACGTTTTGGCCGAGTACGAGGGAAAGCCCGCCGGGATGGCGAGCGGGACGGCTCCCGACGAGAACGGCTCGATCGAGCTGCTCTCGATGTGGGTCGCGCCGTTCGCGCGCGGTCAGGGCGTCGCCGATGCGTTGGTGGAAGCCGTTGTCGAGTGGGCGCGTGGGAGTGGCGCGGCAAGGGTCGGGCTGCTGGTCTACGAAGCCAACGAGCGGGCGACCGCGCTGTACCGGCGGCGTGGGTTCGTGGAGGAGACGCTGGTCGCGGGCGAGCGGGTGATGGGTTTAAAGCTCGTGCGCGTCGCGGGCGGTTAGAGCCGCCCGCAACGCGCACGAGTCTTTACAGCGTCTGGGCGAGGCGGTCGGCCAGGAGCCGGGTGAAGCGCGGGGCGTCGTTCAGGTCCCCGCCCTCTGCGAGCAGCGCGAGGCCGTAGAGGAGCTCGGCCAGGCCGGCGTCGTCCTTGCCCTCGTCGTGGGCCTTGCGCAGGCCGGTGACCAGCGGGTGGGCCGGGTTGAGCTCGAGGATGCGCTTGATGTGCGGGACGTCCTGGCCCATCGCGCGGTACATCTTCTCCAGCGTGGGGGTGACGTCGTTCGCGTCGCCGACGATGCAGGCGGGCGAAGTGGTCAGGCGTGACGAGAGCCGGACCTCCTTGACGTTCTCCTCCAGCGACTTCGTCATCCAGGTGAGCAGTGACGCGAAGTCCTTCTGCTGCTGGTCACGCTCGGACTCGGCGTCCTTCTTCTCGTCCTCGGTGTCGAGGTCGACCTGGCCCTTGGCGATGGACTGGAACCGCTTGCCGTCGAACTCGCCGATCGAGTCGACCCACATCTCGTCGACCGCGTCGGTGAGGATCAGCACCTCGAAACCCTTGGCGCGGAACGCTTCCATGTGCGGCGAGTTCTCGATCGTCGACCGGGAGGCGCCGGTGAGGTAGTAGATGTGCTCCTGGCCCTCCTTCATACGCTCGATGTACTGGCGCAGAGTGAAAACCTTCTCGGCCTCGTGCGTGGTTTCGAACGACGAGATCTCGAGAATCGTCTCGCGGTTGTCGAAGTCGTTGACGAGACCTTCCTTGACCGCGGGGCCGAATTCCTTCCAGAACGTCTGGTACTTCTCGGTGTCCATCATGGACTTGACCGTCGAGAGCACCTTTTTGACCAGACGGCGGCGCATCAGCTGGATCTGGCGGTCCTGCTGCAGGATCTCGCGCGAAACGTTCAGCGAAAGGTCCTGCGCGTCGACGACACCCTTGACGAACCGCAGATACTCGGGCATCAGCGCTTCGCAGTCGTCCATGATGAACACGCGCTTGACGTAGAGCTGGACGCCGCGCTTGCGTTCGCGCATATAGAGATCCAGCGGCGCGTGCGACGGGATGAACAGCAGCGCCTGGTATTCGAACGTGCCTTCCGCCTTCATCTGGATGGTTTCCAGCGGATCGGTCCAGTCGTGGCTGATGTGCTTGTAGAACTCGTTGTACTCGGCCTCGGTGGCGTCGTCCTTCGACCGCGCCCAGAGCGCCTTCATCGAGTTGATCGTCTCGACCGAGGACTCGCCGTCGCGCTCGACGGTCATCCGGACCGGCCAGGTGATGAAATCGGAGTACCGCTGGACGATCTCCTTGATCTTCCAGTCGGCGGTGTAGTCGAAGAGGTGGTCCTCGGCGTCTTCCGGCTTGAGGTGCACGGTGACCGAGGTGCCCTGCGGCGCGTCCGCGACCGTCTCGATGGTGTACGTGCCCTCGCCGCCGGATTCCCAGCGGGTCGCCTCGGTCTCGCCCGCGTGGCGCGTCAGCAGGGTGACCTTGTCGCCGACCATGAACGCCGAGTAGAAACCGACGCCGAACTGGCCGATGAGCTCGGCGGAGGCGGCGGTGTCCTTCGCCTCCTTCATCTTGCGCAGCAGGTCGGCGGTGCCCGACTTGGCGATGGTGCCGATGAGGGTGATCACCTCCTCGCGCGACATGCCGATGCCGTTGTCGCGCACGGTCAGCGTGCGCGCTTCCTTGTCGACGTCGAGCGTGATGTGGAGGTCGGTGGTGTCGGCCTGCAGCTCCTTGTCCTGGAATGCCGCCAGCCGGAGCTTGTCCAGCGCGTCCGACGCGTTGGAGATGAGCTCGCGCAGGAAGATGTCCTTGTTCGAGTAGATCGAATGGACCATCAGCTGCAGGAGCTGGCGCGCCTCGGCCTGGAATTCGAGCGTCTCGATCTGCGTGTCCACCGCTGTCCTTTCTGGGAAAACTGCCTCGGCGGACATCATCTCAAAACGCTAGACGTCCCCGAATGCGAGCCTCGCGCCCAGGGCGGCGAACCCGCCCGCGAAAACCCGGCGCAGCCAGGTGAGCACCTTCGGCCGCGAGATGACATGCGAGCGGATCGCCGCGGCGAACCAGCCATAGGCCGCGAACACGACGAACGTCAGCGCCATGAAGACCGCGCTCAGCTCGATCATGTGCGCGAGCGCGCCCGGCTCGCCGCCGGGCACGAACTGCGGGAGGAACGCGACGAAGAAGATGGTCAGCTTCGGGTTGAGGATGTTGACCAGCACGCCCGACACCAGGGTCTTCAGCGCCGACCGGGGCTCGGGATCGGCGTCGACCGTCAGCGCCTCCTTGTCGCGCAGCGTGCTCCAGGCCATGAACAGCAGGTATGCGACGCCCAGGTACTTGAGCACCTGGAACGCGACCGCGCTGGTGTGCAGCAGCGCCGCGAGCCCGGTGATCGCGGCGATCAGGTGCGGCACGATGCCGAGCGTGCACGCGAACGCGGCCAGCAGGCTCGCGCGGACGCCACGCGAGAGCCCGGCCGCGATCGTGTAGAGCGCGCCGGTGCCGGGGGTGACGACCACGAGCAGCGCCGTCAGCAGGAACTCGATACTCATACGGACCAGCGTGCGGCCATAATGGTCCAATGGGTAGGTCCAAAGATGTCCAGCCGGATCGGACCAAAACCGGATCCGACTTCCTGCAGCTCAACCTCGGCGACGCGCCGGCGGGCGGCCTGGCGGACTGGCTGGCGCAGCGCTTGCGGATGGCGATCTCGGACGGCAGCCTGCCACTCGGCGGCAGGCTGCCCGCGACCCGCGCGCTCGCCGAGGACCTGCGCGTTTCGCGTGGTGTGGTGGTCGAGGCCTACCAGCGCCTGATCGAAGACGGCCACGCCGACGGCCGCGGCCGGGCCGGAACCGTCGTCGTCGCCGCGCCCGCGTCGCCCCGCCCGCAAGAGCCCGCCGACCGCCTTCCGAGCCCGTTCGGCGCCGACCCTGATCGGGACATCTTCGACGCCATCCGTGCCGCACCCGCCCGGATCGACCTCTCGCCGGGCGTGCCGGATCTGGCCGCCTTCCCACGGACGGCCTGGCTGCGTGCGGAACGCGCGGTGTTGAGCACGCTTTCGCCGTCCGACTTCGGTTATGGCGACCCGCGTGGTGCGCCCGCTTTGCGTGCGGCTGTCGCGAACTGGGTGGCCAGGAGCCGGGGGATCAGCGTGGACCCGGGCGAGGTGATCATCGTCGCCGGGGTCGCCCAGTCGCTCGCGCTGCTGGCGATGGTGTTGCGGCAGCGCGGGATCTCCGACGTGGCGGTGGAGGATCCGAGTTCGCTGGGCGCCCGCCAGCACTTGCACTACCTCGGGCTGAGCACTCCGCCGATTCCGGTCGACGGCCTGGGGATGCGGGTGGACGCGTTGCGCGAGAGCGGTGCTCCGGTCGTGCTGATGACACCCGCGCATCAGTTCCCGACCGGTGTTGTGCTCGACGGCGAGCGGCGCCGCGAGCTGATGCGCTGGGACGGCTTGATCATCGAGGACGACTACGACGCCGAGCACCGCTATGACCGCCCGCCGGTGCCCGCGTTGCGCTCGATGCTTGCCGAAAACGTTTGCTACACGGGAAGTGTGTCGAAACTGCTCGCGCCCGCGCTGCGCGTCGGCTGGCTGCTCGTGCCGTCCGAGTATCGCGAGGAGGTCGTGGCCGCCAAGCGGTGCGCGGACCTCGGCAATGCCGTGCTGCCGCAGCTGGTTCTCGCGCACCTGATGGAGTCCGGCGAGCTCGAGCGCCAGCTTCGCTTTGTGCGGCGACGGCATCGGCAGCGGCGCGACGTGATGATCGAGGCGTTGCGGACGCATCTGCCGGACGCGACCGTGCACGGTGCCGCCGCCGGGCTGCACCTGATGATCACGTTCGCCGGTGAGTCCGATGTGGACATCGCTGCCCGTGCACTCGACATGGGCGTCAAAGTGCAGCCGTTGTCATGGCACAGCCAGGTTTCCGGTCCGCCCGGCCTGGTGCTCGGGTACGCCGCGAACACGCCGACGGACATCGCCGAGGGCGTGGAGATCCTCAGTCGGGCAGCATCGGCATCTCCAGGTCGTCGGGGCGGCCGAGCAACGTCGCGCGCGTGATCGCCGACGAGCCGTAGCGGTCGCGGACCTGGTCCAGCGCGGTGTCGAGCGCGGTCGTCTCGTAGCCGTCGAAGGGCAGTTCGAGCTGGATCGCGTTGTCGCGGGTCAGGTTGGACAGCGCGACGCCGATCAAGGTCAGGCCTTGGTCTTCGATCAGCGTCCTGGCTTCGGCGAGCAGTTCGCGTGCCGCCGCGAGGATGACCTCGGTGTGCTCGGTCGGCTCCGGCAGGGTGTGCGAGCGGGTCGCGCGGGAGAAGTCGGCGAAGCGCAGGCGCAGTGTCACCGTGCGGCAGACGCGGTGCGCCGCGCGCAGGCGCCTGGCGAGGCGGTCGGCGATCGCGCTGAGGATGGTGTCGAGCTCTTCGGCGGATCTCCTGCTCCGGCCGAGCGCGCGCTGCGAACCCATCGAGCGACGGCGGCGGCCGACCTGGACGGACCGCGGGTCCTGGTTGTGCGCCAACGCGAACAGGTGACGTCCCGTGCCAGCGCCGAGCATCGAGACGAGCACCGGCTCGCTGAGCGCGGCGACCTGGCCGACCGTCTTGATCCCGCGCTCGCGCAGCTTGCCGGAGGTGACCTTGCCGACGCCCCAGAGCCGTTCGACCGGCAGCGGATGCAGGAACGCGAGCTCGCCGTCGTGCGGCACCACGAGCAGCCCGTCGGGCTTGGCCACGCCGCTGGCCACTTTGGCGAGAAATTTGGTCCGCGCCACGCCGACCGTGATCGGCAGCCCGACCTGCTCCGCGACGTCCCGCCGGAGCCGCGCGGCGATCTGGCTCGGCGTGCCCGAAATCCGCAGCAGGCCGCCGACGTCGAGGAACGCCTCGTCGATCGACAGGCCTTCGACGAGCGGGGTGGTGTTGCCGAAGACCTTGAACACGGCCTTGCTCGCTTCGGAGTAGGCCTTCATCCGAGGCGGCACGACGATCGCGTGCGGGCACAGGTGCCGCGCCTGCCGCCCGCCCATCGCCGTGCGCACGCCGAACGCCTTCGCCTCGTAGCTCGCCGCGAGCACCACCCCGCCGCCGACGATCACCGGCCGCCCGCGCAGCGCGGCGTCGTCCCGCTGCTCGACCGACGCGTAGAACGAGTCGAGGTCGGCGTGCAGGATCGGGCCTTCGAACATGTGTTCGAAGATATCAGAAGACCGCCTCGAAAAGGGTGGTGAGCGTGCCGATGAAGTCCGTGAGTGTTTCCCGACGGTTCTAACCGTCGGGAACACTCACGACAGCAACTCCCGCAGGGCGACCGCGAATTCCGCGGGGTTCCGCTGTGGCGCCAGATGTGCCCCAGGTGACTCCACGAACGGCAGGCCGAGTTCGAGTGCGAGTACCTTCGCGGGCTGGTAGTGGTACCGGCCCCGGCTTCCCACCCCGGCGGTCGGCACGATGTCCACGTGCGACTTGCGCAGGGCGCGCAGATCCGGCAGGTAGTCGAAGAACTCCGTGATCTCGCGGTCGAAGAGGAACTGCCATTCCTTCTCGTTCGGCAGCCGGACCGCGCGCAGGTCGGGCAGTGCCGCGCCCGCGATGCCGCCGACGAAGCGGGTGAAGGCGGCCATCAGGTCACCCGAACGGGCCAGCCGGACCTGCTGGGCGACGTCCTCGAGCCACGCCTGGGCGTCCGGCATGAGCTGGACGGCGGGCGGTTCGTGGGCGACCAGCGTCGACACCGCCGCCGGGTACCGGGAGACGAGGTCGAGGCCGATCAGCGCGCCCGCGCTGCTGCCGAAGACGCTCACCGGGCCGAGTGCGAGGTGGTCGAGGACGGCGAACGCGTCATCGGCGTGGCGGGTGACCGGGATGGGCCCCGAAGTGTGGTCTGAACTGTGGAAATGGCCTCGGCGGTCGTAGCTGACGATGGTGTGGCCGTCGAGGTGTTTCGCCATCGCCCGGTACGCGTCGGCGGCGCCGAGCCCACCCGCTATCAGCAGCAGCGGGGGGCCGTCGCCGGTGACACTCACATGCAGCTCACCGCCGGTCACCGGGATCATGAATCAAGTCAACCACAAGGATTTCCGGCCAAACGAGCGAGGATCCGCTCGGCGTCGGCGACGATCCCGCCGACCAGCGAGGCCACCGTCGGCAGGTCGTCGAGCAGGCCCGCGACCTGGCCGGACGCCAGCACACCTGCCCGGGTGTCGCCGTCGACGAGGCCCGCGCGCAGGAGCATCGGGGTGTTGGCCGCCATGATCACCTGCGACCACGTGCGCTCCCGGCGCAGTGCGATGCCTTCGCGCACGAGCGCGGGCCACGACACGCCGGTCAGCTTGCGGAAACGGATGGCGTTGCGCACCGCGCGCACGGTGCCGGTCCGCGAGGACTCCAGCGCGTCGACCAGCTCGGTCCGCAGCACCCGGTGCGGCATGCCGTCGACCTTGCGGGTGACGACCGTGCCGCCCAGGTCGCGGCGCAAGTACTCCTGCTTGACCGCGTCCGGGACCGTGCTCTCCTGGGTCAGCAGGAACCGGGTGCCCATGGCGACCCCGGCCGCGCCGTAGGCCAGCGCCGCCGCGAGCCCCCGGCCGTCGAAGAAGCCGCCCGCGGCGATCACCGGGATGTCGACCGCGTCCAGCACGGACGGCAGCAGCAACGTCGTCGCTACGCCGCCGGTGTGGCCGCCGCCTTCACCGCCTTGCACGATCACCGCGTCGGCGCCCCAGGACGCGACCTTCGCGGCGTGCTTGGCCGCGCCGATCGACGGGATCACCACGATCCCGTGTTCCTTCAGCCGCGCGATCATCTCCGGGCGAGGGGCGAGCGCGAACGACGCGACGCGGACGTTTTCCGAGATCAGGAGGTCGATGCGGCGCTCGGCGTCGTGGGCGTCCGCGCGCAGGTTGACGCCGAACGGCCGGTCCGTGCGGCCGCGGACCTCCTTGACCGCGGCCGCGAGCTCGTCGAACGACATCGTCGCCGAAGCCAGGATGCCGAGGCCGCCCGCTTCGGCCGTCGCGGTGACCAGGCGTGGCCCGGCGACCCAGCCCATGCCGGTCTGCACGACCGGGTGCTCGACGCCGACCAGCGAGGTCAACGCCGTCTTCACGACGGGACTTCCTTGTCCCGCAACGACTTCGGGTCGAGTGAGTCGATCAGCCGCAGTTCC
Source organism: Amycolatopsis sp. NPDC059657 (assembly GCF_042734395.1). NCBI lineage: Bacteria > Bacillati > Actinomycetota > Actinomycetes > Pseudonocardiales > Pseudonocardiaceae > Amycolatopsis > Amycolatopsis sp. NPDC059657. The sequence continues at coordinate 23,150 of NZ_JBHWEB010000081.1, forward strand.
TCGTCGGTGGGCGTCCGAGTCTCGGCAGTGCCCGAAACATCCAGCTCGAAGGAGGTCGCCGAGACCACCTCGTCGACCGTCACCCCAGGGTGCACCGAGAGCAGGCGCGGCGCGTGATCGGCCCCGCCGAAGTCGATCACCCCGAGGTTGCTCACCACCCGGTATACGTCGTGAAACCGTTGCCCCGCACCGCGTTCGTACCCGACACCCGACACGACGTCGACCTGGTCGACGAAGATGCGCGTGCTGTGCCGCGGCACCCAGTAGCTCGTCCGGTGGTTGACCGTGTTGCCCGGCCCGCCGCGCACGCCGAGCAGTTGCCGCTTCGGCTGGGCGTGCTCGCCGATGGCGGAGATGTTCTGGTTGCCGTGCCGGTCGATCTGGTTCGCGCCCATCACCACATGCCGTTTTCCGCGTGGCACCACGGTGTCGAGCACCTTCCGGAACGGCTGCCAGCCTTCGAGCGTCCCGTCGGCGTCGAGCAGGTACGCCTCGCCGTCGGACAGCAGCAGGTCCGGTTCGAAGGTGAGCCGCGCCAACCGGGCACCCAAAGCGGGGATGTACCCCATCGGGCTGGCGACGATCTCCCCGTCGCCCCTGAACAGGTCGGCGCACGCGGCGACGGCCACATCGGCGCGGATCACGCTGCCTCCTCGAACTTGGCGACCTCGGCCTGGTAACCGGCCTCATCGCCGGACAGGAACCGGTCCACGAACCCCGGCCACGCGTCGAGATCCTTGGCGCAGTCGACGTAATGCCGCTGGAACCGCTCGTCGCGCCCGTAGTCGGGAACGGCGGTGGTGAAGTGCGCGCCGCGCGGTGATTCCGCCACGCCATGGACGAAACCCCGGTTCAGCAGCAGGCTTTGCACCGGCGCGGTTCGGGTCAGTTCCGCGGTTTCGACGACCTTCTCGACCGACACGTACACGCGATCGGCGGCGAGCGCGTACAGCTCGTCGAAGTACGGATCCGGCCCGAGATACTGCGCGTTGCCCCGCGCGTCGGCCCGGTTCAGGTGGATCAGCGCCGCGTCGAGCCGCAGTGCGGGCACGGCCAGCAGTTCCTCGCCGTCGTCGTAGGGGGAGCGGACCGTGCGCAGCGTGGGGTTGAACGTCAGCACGTCCGACCCGAGGCCCGCGCGGGTCGGCAGGAACGGAAGCCGTTGCGCCGCAGCCGAAAGACCGGTCCCGAGCACGCCTTCGTCGTACTCGGTGACCTCGATCTGACCGGCCTCGCGGACTCGGCTGAACCACGGGTCGTACGGGATCGAGTCGAGCGTGACGAACCCGAAGACCAGCCGCCGGATCTTCCCGGCCGACACCAGCAGCCCGACGTCCGGCCCGCCATAGGAAACGACGGTCAGGTCTTTCAGCGGGGACCGCAAAATGGCCCGTACCAAGGACATCGGCTTGCGCCGCGAGCCCCAGCCGCCGATCCCGATCGTCATGCCGTCCGAGAGTTCGCCGACCATCTCGTCGACGGTCATCCGCTTGTCCATCACTTACCGTCCAGGAAGTCCTGCCGCGCGGCGTCCGAGACGCCCGCGAGGTTGAGCTCGAAGGTGAAGCCCTGTTCGAAGCGGTAGCTGCGGTGCACCGGCTGCACGTCGATGCCGTTGATCGCCTGTTTCGCCGCTCTGATCACCCGCGTGTCCTTCGCCGCGATCTGCCTGGCGACGCCCAGCGCCGTCTCGTCGAGGTCGGCGCGCGGCACGACCGCGTAGACCGAGCCGTGGTGATGCAGCTGGTGGGCGTCGATCGTGCCCGCCGTGTAGTACAGCGCGCGCATCAGATGCTGCGGCACCAGCCGCGCGAGATGGGTGGCCGCGCCGAGCGCGCCTCTGTCCACTTCGGGCAGCGCGAACGTGGCGTCTTCGCTGGCCACCACGACATCGGCGTTGCCGACCAGCCCGATCCCGCCGCCGAGGCAGAAGCCGTGCACGGCCGCGATCACCGGCACCGCGCAGTCGTAGACCGCGGCGAACGCGGCGGCGCAGCCCTGGTTCGCGCCGATCAGCGCGCCATAGCCGGGGTCGGCCTGTATTTCCTTGATGTCGACGCCCGCGTTGAACCCCCGGCCTTCCGCGCGCAGCACGACGACGTGCGTCGCCGGGTCCTCGCCCGCCTTGCGGACGGCTTCGGCCAGGTCGAACCAGCCACGCACGGTGAGGGCGTTGACCGGGGGAGCGTCGACCGTGACCACGGTGATCCCTGATTCGGGTTGCTGGGTGATGACCGGCATCGGTGTCCTCACGGGTTACCAAACCTAGCACTTGCTTGGTACGTTAGCAGGGTGCACGACTCGGGTACAGCTCTCCAGCTCCGGCTCGACGACGCCGTCGTGCTGGTCACCGGTGGTGCGCGCGGGGTCGGCGCCGGGATCAGGCGGGCCTTCCTGCGTGCGGGCGCCCACGTCCCGATCTGCGGACGCACCCCGCCGGACGACGCCGAAGACTTCTTCACCTGCGATGTCCGTGAACCGGAGCAGGTGGACGAGCTGATCGCGGCCATCGTCGACCGGTACGGACGGCTGGACGTCGTGGTCAACAACGCGGGCGGCGCGCCGTACGCGGACGCGGCGACGGCGTCACCGCGCTTCCACAGCAAGATCGTCGCGTTGAACCTGCTCGCGCCGCTGACCGTCGCCCGTGCGGCGAATGTCGTTATGCAGCAGCAGGAATCCGGCGGCGCGATCGTCAACGTCAGCAGCGTCAGCGCGACGCGGCCGTCGCCCGGCACGGCGTCGTACGGTGCGGCGAAGGCCGGGCTGGACAACCTCACGGCGAGCCTGGCCGTCGAGTGGGCACCCAAGGTGCGGGTGAACGCGCTCGACGTCGGCATGGTCAAGACCGAGCTGTCCCAGCTGCACTACGGCGACGGCGTCGAGGTCGCCAAGACCGTCCCGTTGGGACGGTTGGCCGAACCGGACGAGATCGGCGCGTGCGCGGTATTTTTGGCTTCCCCCTTGGCTTCTTATGTCAGCGGGGCGACGCTCAAGGTGCATGGCGGCGGCGAGGTGCCCGCGTTTCTCGCGGCGGCGAACAAGGAGGCCGAGTGATCGTCGAAGGCAGGGTCGTCATCGTGACCGGCGCGGGCCGGGGCATCGGACGCGCGCACGCGCTGGCGTTCGCGAGCGAGGGCGCGTCGGTGGTCGTCAACGACGTCGACCTCGATCCGGCGTCCACGGTGGTCAAGGAAATCGAGGTGGCGGGCGGAAAAGCGGTCGCCAACACCGACGACGTGGCCGACTGGGCAGGCTCGGAAAACCTGATCACCACCGCGCTGGACTCGTTCGGCAGGCTCGACGTCCTGGTCAACAACGCCGGTTTCCTGCGTGACCGCATGCTCGTCAATCTCTCCGAGGACGAGTGGGACGCCGTCGTCCGCGTCCACCTCAAAGGCCACTTCGCCCCGATGCGGCACGCGGCGGCGTACTGGCGCTCCGAGTCGAAAGCCGGACGGCGGCCCGACGCTCGGATCATCAACACCAGCTCCGGCGCGGGACTGTTCGGCAGCGTCGGGCAGGGAAACTACACCGCGGCCAAGGCCGGGATCGCGGGGCTGACCGTGAACGCGGCCGCCGAATTCGGCCGGTACGGCATCACGGTCAACGCGATCGCGCCCGCCGCGCGCACCCGGATGACCGAGGTCGCCTTCGCGGAGAACATGGCCAAGCCCGAGAGCGGTTTCGACGCCATGGCACCGGAAAACGTGTCACCGCTGGTGGTCTGGCTGGGCAGTGCCGAGTCGGCGGCCGTCACCGGCCGGGTGTTCGAAGTGGACGGTGGCCGGGTGTCGCTGGCCGACCCGTGGCGGCATGGCGTGGTGGAGGACAAGGGTGCCCGCTGGGAGCCGTCCGAGCTCGGTCCGGTAGTCGAACGTCTCATCGCGGGCGCCCCCGCCCCCGAGCCCGTTTACGGCGCGTGAAGCGCCCAGGCCCGGACCGCACCTCGACCTGGACCAACTCCCGCTGACCGGAAACTGTCGGTGCCGGATGCCATGCTCGTCCCATGGCTACTTGGCAGCGGTTCACGGAGGAAGCGCCGGAACTGGCGGAGAAGGTTCTCGCCCGGTTCCTGGCGGACAAGTCACATGTGCTCGCGACCCTGCGGGCCGACGGCTCGCCGAGGGTGAGCGGATCGGAGGTGGATTTCCACGGTCAGGACATCTTCATCGGGTCGATGCTGAACGCGGTGAAGGCGCGGGATCTCCAGCGGGACGGGCGGTTCGCGATCCACGCCTATCCCGGCGTCGAGGACGGGGGAGACGCGAAGATCGCCGGGGTCGCGGTGGAGATCACCGACTGGGAGGAGCTCAAGTCGGTGGTCGGCGCCGACGCCGAGCCGAGTCACCTGTTCCGGCTCGATCTCACCGAGGCCGTGCTGACCTGGGTCGACACGGACACGTTGTGGGTCGAGCGGTGGGCACCGGGGCGCCCGCGCGTGCGGTTCGCGAGGCCGGGGAACGGGCCGGTGATCCGCACGGAACTTTCCTGAAAATGTCGGCACGTTCGTAAACCCTTCGCGGGGAATACCCATTCCTTTAGTGCCTCAAAGGTCAACTTTTCCGTGACGCACTTGCGGTTGCGTGGTGCGGCGGGTTAGCTTTCCCAAGCCGGGATCTCACTGGGGTAGATACCGGCACTGGGGCTACTGGGGGCTTTTGTGTATTCGAGCGCGTCGTCGCTTTGCCATGCCCTTGGTTCTCCCGGTGGGTTGCACACCTACTGAAAAAGGTATCTGGGGTATGCGAAGAACTGTGAACACCAGTGGCTGGTCCGTGCGCGTAGGCGCGGCCGTGGTCACCGCCGCCGCGCTGGCCGGACTCGTCGCGCCGACGGCGGGCCATGCGGCCGTCGCCGCACCGCCGCCTCCGCCGTCCATTCCGCAGGAGAGCCCGGACGCGGGAGCCACCGCGCTCGCCGAGGCGTCGGACGTCGAGAAGGTCAAGGCCGTGCGCGCCATCGAGGTCGGCGAGGCGACCGACGAATGGCTGATGCTGACCGACAAGAACTTCGTCTTCAAGGTCTACGACAGGATCAGTGCCGACAAGTTCCCGCAGACCAAGGCCGAGGCGTACCGCGTCTACCGCGTCATGGTCGATCACGCGGACGCGCCGGACGCGACCGCGTTCATCCGTACCGGCGTCTTCGACTTCGCCGACCGCGACCGCATCGAGTACGCGCGCCGCCAGGACGAGGCCAGGCTCGCGCGTGAAGCCCGCCAGAAGGCCGCGGCCTGGGCGGAGATCACCGCCGACGCCGCGATGCTCGACGGCAACGACCAGAACTTCGTCTACCAGGTCTGGCGCCGCTCGACCGGCCCCAAGGTCAAGGCCGGTGCCGGCGACGCGTGGGGCGGCGACGCCACCGCGTGGAAGACGTTCATCACCACCACGATCTACACCCTGCACACCCAGGACCAGCGCGACGCCATCGAGAAGGCGAAGCTGGAAGACGCCGAGAAGGCCCGCATCCTGGCCGCGCAGCTCGCGAAGAAGAACGCCGCCGCGCTCCTCGCGATCACCGCGCCGGAATCGTGGACGAACCTGACCGACGACAACTTCATCCGTCAGCTGCTGACCACCGCCGAGCTGTCGCAGCCGCGCCACATCGAGGTCACCAACGCCGCCAACGCGGCGCTGCGCAGCAGTGACCCCGCCGCGTGGAAGGCCTTCATCGACACCGGCATTTACGACGCCGACAAGCGTGACGCCGCAAGGGAAAAGGCCGCCCGCGAAGAGGCGGACCGCCAGCTCGTCCGCGAGATCAAGGCCAAGGCCGAGCAGAGCCGGATCCGCCCGCGCCTGGTCGCCGCCGCGGCCGCGGCGCTCGCCGGCACGCCTGCCGACGTCACGAAGTTCCTGAGCGAAGGCCAGTACGCGGTCCTCGCGCAGTCGCTGATGACGACCACACCGGGCGTGAAGGGCTGGTACGTCCGCAGCGGTGGCGGCGACGCCTGGATCACGCCGGGCACCCCCGGCACCGCCGGTGAGGCGAAGCTCGGCGAGGCGACCTGGAAGACCGTCTCCGGTCTGGCCGACCCCGCCTGCTACTCGTTCGAGTCGGCCGAGCACGTCGGCAGTTACCTGCGCCAGCAGGACATGCGTGTCAAGCTGCACGCCAGCGACGGCTCCGACCAGTTCAAGAACGACGCCACCTGGTGCCCCCGCGCCGGGCTGACCGGTTCCGGTGTCTCGCTGGAGTCGAAGGCGCTGCCGGGCCGGTTCCTGCGTCACATCAACGGCTCGCTCTGGGCCGCGAACGACAGCGGCGCGAACTGGTGGGACGGCAACCTCGACGTCTACAAGGCCGACGCGACCTGGAACGTGGTCGACCCCGATCCGATCATCTCCACCCCGCTGATCCTGCGCTGGTACAACGACGACGCGCTGCGTGCCAAGATCGGCAACCCGAAGTCGGCCGAGGTCGTCGAGAACGGCGTCCGCCACCGCGACTACGCCAACGGCAGGCTCTACTGGAAGGCCGACCGCGGCGAGGCCCGCATGCTCTCCGGCGCGATCATCCCGGTCTTCGACTCACTCGGCCGCTTCGACATCAACGGCAGCCCGGCGACACTGGCCGTCGACCAGACCGTCTGCCCCGACGGCGTCGGCCAGTTCGTGCACTACAACCCCGAGCGCATGATGTCCATCTACTGGTCGCCCAGCACCGGCGCCTACTTCGTGATGGGCGCCATCCGCGACAAGTGGGCCAGCATGGGCTGGGAGAAGTCCGAGCTGGGCTACCCGACCAGCAACGAGTACGACATCCCCGGCGGCCGCCGCAGCGACTTCCAGAAGGGCCACATCACCTGGGACAGCGCCACCGGCAACATCCAGGTCTACCGCCGCGTCGTGATCACCCTGACCCCGACCAAACCGCCCACGCCATAAGGCATCCCCTGAACTGGGCCCGGCACTCACCCTCTCCCCCGAGTGCCGGGCCCTCCCCTACACCCAAGGCTCGCGTTACCCCGAATGTGGCTTTCGTCAGGTCTCATCTGACGAAAGCCACATTCGGGGTTTTATGACAGCCGTTCCAGGACCGTGCCGGTGGCCATGGCCCCGCCCGCGCACATCGCGATCAGCGCGGTGTTCCCATCACGGCGTTCCAGTTCGTGCAACGCCGTCGTGATCAGCCGGGCCCCGGTGCTGCCGACCGGATGCCCGAGCGCGATCGCACCGCCGTTCACGTTCACCCGGCTCTCGTCGGGCGCGTGAACCCGTTGCCACGAAAGGACAACGGACGCGAAAGCCTCGTTGACCTCGAACAGATCCGGGTCGCCGATCGTCATCCCGGCGCGCGCGAGCACTCGCTCGGTCGCCTGAACGGGCCCGTCCAAGTGGTAGTACGGCTCCGCGCCGACCAGCGCCTGAGCCCGGATCCGCGCCCGTGGGCGCAAGCCGAGCGAACGTGCCTTGGCCGACGACATCAGCAGCACGGCCGAAGCGCCGTCGGAGATCTGCGAAGACGTTCCCGCCGTGTGTACGCCGTCTTCCATGACCGGCTTCAGGCGCGCGAGTCCCTCCATGGTCGTGTCGCGCAAGCCTTGGTCGCGGGAAACCAGTTGTTCCTGGGCTTTCACCGGCACGATCTCGCGGTCGAAATGCCCGGCGGACCACGCTGCGGCCGCCTTCGCCTGTGACGCGACGCCGAACGCGTCGACGTCGGCGCGCGTGATGCCGCGGCGGGCGGCGATGCGCTCGGCCGCGCCGTACTGGTTCGGCATGTCGATCGACCAGGAGTCCGGCCGAGGCGCGCCAGCTTCGGTGCCACGGTTCGCGCCCAACGGCACCCGGCTCATCGCCTCGACGCCGCACGCGATGCCGATGTCGATGGCGCCCACCGCGATCAGTCCGGCGATCAGGTGGGTCGCCTGCTGGGCCGAGCCGCACTGCGCGTCGATCGTGGTCGCGCCGGTGGTCGCCGGCAGCCCGGCGTGGAGCCACGCGGTGCGCGTGATGTTGCCCGCCTGCTCGCCTGCCTGGGTGACGGTGCCGCCGATGATCTGCTCGACGAGTGCCGGGTCGAGCCCGGACCGGTCGAGCACGCCACGCTGAGCGGCGCCCAGCAGTTCCGCAGCGTGCAGGCCGGACAGCCAGCCGCCGCGTTTGCCGATGGGGGTGCGCACGGCATCGACGATGACCGGATCGCCCACGGGTACCTCCTCGTCCGCTTACTCTCAGTTAGTCGAGAGTAGAACACGTTCTAATTTAGTGCAAGGAATCACCTGGTCAACCGCCAAGCGGGCAGATCGGCGTCTACCTGGAGTTTCCGCTCCGAATCGAGGAAGTAAACCCCGTTCACTTGATGGGCTTCCCTTGGTTAACGCCGTATGCTTCAATCGGCTTTAGAACGTGTTCCAACTGAGTCCGGACAGCGTCGTCGACCAGGAGGTCCCGTGGCCGCACCGCTCATCCCCGCCGGTTTCGACTTCACCGATCCCGACCTCTACGCGCATCGGCTCCCGCTCGAGGAGTTCGCCGAACTGCGGCAGACGGCCCCGGTCTGGTGGAACCCGCAGCCCCACAACACCGCGGGTTTCGGTGACGACGGCTACTGGGTGGTGACGCGGCTGGAAGACGTCAAAGAGGTCTCGCGCGACAGCGAGCTGTACTCGTCGGCCGAGAAGACCGCGATCATCCGCTTCGCCGAGACCATGACCGAAGACCGGATGAACGCGAACCGCCTGGTGCTGCTCAACATGGACGCCCCGCAGCACACGAAGCTGCGCCGGATCGTGTCCAAGGGCTTCACCCCGCGCTCGATCTCCAAGCTGGAAGACGCGCTGCGCGACCGTGCCCACCGGATCGTCGCCGAGGCCAAGGCCAAGGGTTCCGGCGACTTCGTCACCGACGTCGCGTGCGAACTGCCGCTGCAGGCGATCGCCGAACTCATCGGCGTGCCGCAGGAAGACCGCATGAAGCTGTTCGACTGGTCCAATCAGATGGTCGCCTACGACGACCCCGAGTACGAACTCGAGCCGCTCGCCGCGTCGGCCCAGCTCGTCGGCTACGCGTGGAACATGGCCGAGGAGCGCCGGAAATGCCCGATGGACGACATCGTCACCAAGCTCATCCACGCCGATGTGGACGGTGAGTCGCTCGGCTCCGACGAGTTCGGCTTCTTCGTCATCCTGCTCGCGGTCGCGGGCAACGAGACCACGCGCAACGCGATCACCCATGGCATGAAAGCGTTTCTCGATCACCCCGACCAATGGGAGCTCTACAAGGAGCGGCGCCCGAAGACCGCGCCGGACGAGATCGTCCGCTGGGCCACCCCGGTCGTCGCGTTCCAGCGCACCGCCACCCGCGACACCGTGCTCGGCGGCCAGAAGATCCGCAAGGGCGACCGCGTCGGCATGTTCTACAGCTCCGCGAACTTCGACCCGGACTTCTTCGACCAGCCGGAGAAGTTCGACATCCTCCGCGAAGACAACCCGCATGTCGGCTTCGGTGGCACCGGCTCGCACTACTGCATCGGCGCGAACCTCGCCCGCCTGGAGATCGACCTGATCTTCAACGCCATCGCCGACGCCATGCCGAACATCACCGAACTCGCGCCGCCGGACCGGCTCCGGTCGAGCTGGCTCAACGGCATCAAGCACTACCAGGTCCGGTACGCCTAGGGCGCGAGAAGTATGCCCTAGCATGGGTGGATGCGCTGCCTGATCGATGCCGAAGTCGCGTTGACGGTCACCGTGCCCGGCCGCGTCGCGTTCACCCTCGCGGCCGCGGCGGGCGCGGACCGAGAGGAACTGACGCTCTCCGACGGCTTCGCGCCCGAGGTCGTCGACTTCGCCCACGGCACCCGCACGCACGTTTTCGACTTGCCTGCCAGGGATTTCTCGCTGCGCTACCAGGCCGAGTGCGAGATAAAGCCCGCTGAACCCCAGTCTCTCACCACCGCCGACCTCGCCATCTACACCAGGCCCAGCCGGTACTGCCCGACCGACCGCATGGGCTTCGCGATGGCGGAGTTCGGCACGCTCGCCGACGACCGCTCCAAGGTCGACGCCATCGTCCGGTACGTGCACGACCGGATGTCCTATGTGGTCGGTGCGGGCAGCCCGCTCGACGACGCCGTCGACCGATTGCTCGCGGGGGAGGGCGTCTGCCGGGACTTCGCGCACATCTGCGTGGCGTTGTGCCGGGTGATCGACATCCCCGCGCGCTACGTCTCGGTCTACGCGCCTGGACTGTCCCCCATGGACTTCCACGCCGTGTTCGAAGCCGCGATCGACGGCTATTGGTACGTCTTCGACGCGACCCGCCTGGCGCCGAGGCAAAGCCTGGTCCGCGTCGCCACCGGCCGCGACGCCGCGGACACCGCGTTCGTCGCGACACTCGGGGGCAGCGAGATCGACTTCCGCGGGACCGGCCTGTTCGTCACCGCCGAGCCTGAACTTCCGGAAGACGACGGCTCGGCGCTGATCCCGTTGGCCGGGTCAGCACCACGGCCGTGACCACTGTCCCGACCAGCAACGCGCCGGCGACCCAGCATGCCGCCGTCACACCGTAGGTCAGGAAAACGTTGCCCAGCAAGGCGATCCCGACCGCGCCACCGAGTTGCTGGACGGCGTTGAGCAGGCCGGCGGCCGACCCGGTTTCGGCCGGGCCGACCCGGCGCAGCGTCGCGGTGAAGAACCCCGACGTGAACAACCCTTGCCCGAGCCCGCACACCAGCAGCGCGGGCGCGCCCAGCGCGTAGCCGAGCAGCCCGGCGAGCACGATCGCGAGCCCCGCGAACGGCACCTTGCTCCCGAACCGGGGAACCAGCAGCCTGCCGGAGACCACCGAGGCCACGCCGGCGCCCACCGACCACGGCACCAGCGTCAGCCCGGCGGCGAGCACGTCGCGGTGCTCGGCCAGCTGCACCTGCAAGGCCACGACCAGCGTAAACCCGGTCACCATGGCGAAGAACAGCAACGCGGTCGCCAGCCCGGCCGGGAACCCGTGATCGCGGAACAGGCTCATCTCGACGAGCGGGCTCCGGCCTTGCCGTGACCGCTGCCGCTGGTGCAGTCCGAAGAGGACGAGCACCCCGACACCCGCGACGGTCCACAGTGGATCACCTTCGATCAGCGGATACACGATCAGTCCGGTGCCCAGACTCGCCAGTACCGTGCCCGCGAAGTCGAATCGCGGCCGATGCACGGCCTTGTCCTCGCTCAGCAGCGGGCTCGCGGCCAGCACCAGGAGCCCGAGCGGCAGGTTGACCAGGAACACCGCACGCCACGACGAACCGAAGAGGTCGGCGTGCGTCAGCATCCCACCGAGCAGCGGTCCGCAGACGGCGGACAACCCCATGACCGGCCCGATCCAGCCGAACGCCCTGGACAGCTCATGATCGGCGAACATCGAGCGGATCAACCCGATCGTCTGCGGAATGATCAACGCGGCCGCCGCGCCCTGCAACGCCCGCGCGGTGATCAGCAGCCCCGCGGACCCGGCGAGCGCACAGCACAGCGACGTGACCACGAACCCGGCGACGCCGATCTGGAAGATCCGCTTGCGCCCGATCAAGTCGCCGAGCCGTCCGCCGGTGATCAGCAGGATCGCGAACGGCAGCGTGTACGCGGCGCTGTACCACTGGATGGCGGAGCCCCCGCCGCGCAGATCCGCGTCGATCGCCGGCGCGGCGACCTGCACGATCGTCGCGTCGAGCAGGTTCATCGCCTCGGCGGTCAGCAGGACGGCCAGCGCCGCCCCGCGCCTGGAATTCATCATGCGGCGAGCCTGCCGAGAGCTTGCACTTCGTTCCACTCGCAGAAGCAGATTTGTCGATTTGTTCCATACGGGACGGTCTGAATGCAGAATATGTGCATGCTCGACGACCTCGACCGTGGCCTGATCCACGCGCTCCAGCTCGACGGCCGTGCCTCGTTCAGCCGGATCGCCGAGGTACTCGGCGTGTCCACCCAGACCATCGCCCGCAGGTACCAGCGCCTGCGCGCCGACCACGGCATGCGAGTCGTCGGCCTGGGCGAGCCACATCGCGCCGGCCAGACGCGCTGGCTCGCCAGGCTCACCGCCAGCCCGCACACCGCGCAAGACCTCGCGCTCGCACTGGCCAGGCGTGACGACACGTCCTGGGTGAAACTCGCCTCGGGTGGCACCGAGATCGTCACCGTCGTCGACACCGGCGCCGCGAGCGGAAACCCCTTGCTGCTCCACGACATTCCGCGCGCCACCAGCATCACGTCGGTGTCGGCGCACTACATCCTGCACGCCTACCGCGGCGGCCCGACCCCGTGGCCGGGTCACCTCAAAGGCCTCACCGAAGAGCAGCAACAGCAACTGGCGCTCGAGGTGCACCCCGGCGATCGAGCGCTCGCGGAAACAGACCGCGACCTGCTCACGGCACTCGGCCGAGACGGGCGCACCAGCCTCGCGGACCTTGCTGGGGCCACAGGCTGGTCCTCGGCCACCGTCGCTCGCAGACTCGCCGCGTTGCAATCGACCGGCGAACTCTTCTTCGACGTCGAGATCAACCCGGCATTGCTCGGCGCGACCACGGAGGCGCTGCTCTGGATGGCCGTCACCCCGGCGCGGCTCGACGCGGTCGGCACCACGCTGGCCCAGCACGACGAACTCGCTTTCGTCGCCGCGACCACCGGCCCGACCAACCTCATGGCGCACGCCCTGTGCGCCGATCCCGGCGCGCTGCACCACTACCTCACCTATCGTCTCGGCGCACTCGACGCCATCCGCACCCTCGAGACCGCCCCGGTCCTGCGCACCCTCAAAGCCGCGGGCCCGCTGCTTTTCTAGGCTCGTGAGTGTTTTCGCCGGTTAGAACCGGCCGTACCACTCACGACCCTGGCTTGGCCGCCCCGACCACCCACATCGAGAAGTACTGCGAGCCACCGCCATAAGCATGCCCGAGCGCGATCCGCGCGCCGTCGACCTGGTAGTCGCCCGCGCGGCCCATGACCTGCTTCGCGGCTTCCGAGAAGCGCAACATCCCCGAAGCCCCGATGGGATTCGACGACAGCACGCCACCGGAAGGGTTCACCGGAAGCCGTCCACCCAAAGCCGTGTCACCGGCCTCGGTCGCCTTCCAGCCTTCGCCTTCGGCCGTGAAACCCAGGTTTTCCAGCCACATCGGCTCGAACCACGAGAAGGGTACGTAGATCTCGGCGGCGTCCACTTCGGACATCGGGTCGGTGATGCCTGCTTCGGCCCATAATGCCTTGGCCGCGTCGCGGCCCGCCTGGGGGTTGACCTGGTCGCGGCCGGCGAAGGTGGTCGGCTCGGTGCGCATGGCCGTCGCGTGGATCCACGCCGCGCCGCCCTCGACGGCGTCGCCTGCCGCCTCGTCGCCGAGCACCATCGCGCAGGCGCCGTCCGAGGATGGGCAGGTCTCGTCGTAGCGGATCGGGTCCCACAGCATTTGGGACGCCTGCACGGATTCGACGGTGACATCCGGCTGTCGCAAGTGTGCGTACGGGTTGAGCGCGCCGTTGCGGCGGTCCTTCGCCGCTACGATCGCGCCAATGTGCTCGGGTGCGCCGGAGCGGCGGATGTACGAGCGCACGTGCGGGGCGAAGTAGCCGCCCGCGCCCGCGCCGACCGGCATGTGGAAGGGGACCGCGATGGACAGGCCCCACATCGCGTTGGACTCAGACTGCTTTTCGAAGGCCACCGTCAGTACCCGGCGGTGCACCCCCGACTGGATCAGCGAGGTCGCGACCAGTGCGGTCGAACCGCCGACGGACCCGGCCGTGTGCACCCGCAGGAGCGGTTTCCCCACCGCGCCAAGGGAATCCGCCAGGAACAACTCGGGCATCATGACGCCCTCGAAGAGGTCGGGGGCCTTGCCGATCACTACCGCGTCGATGTCGTCCCAGCCGACCTGCGCGTCGAGCATGGCGCGGTCGATCGCTTCGCGAAGCAGGCCGGGCATCGACACGTCGGTCCGCTTGGCGCGATGGTGCGTTTGCCCGGTGCCGAGCACCGCGGCGAGCTGCTTGCTCATCGAGCCTCCAAAACGGCGACCAGGTTCTGCTGCAGGGCGGGTCCGCTGGTCGCGTGCGCGAGTGTTTTCGTCGCTGTGCCCTCGAGAATCGCCGACGCCGCCTCGCCGATGCGTGACAGTCCCGCCGCGAACATCGGGTTGCCTGCCAGCGCGCCGCCGGATGGCGTGATCCGCACGTCGTCGCCCAGACCGAGCGCGGACCGCAGGATGAGTTCCTGATGCGTGAACGGTGAGTGCAGCTCGGCGAGCTCGACGCCGTCCAGATCCAACGCGTTCGCGGCTATCTCGGTCGACGGCGAGCGCGTCAGGTCGCGGGCGCCGAGCACGGCCGAGTCGACGCGATGCTCGATGCCGGAGATGATCGCCGGGTGGTCCACCAGGTCTCGTGCACGTTCCTCCGACGCCAGCACGACCACCGAAGCGCCGTCGGTGATCGGCGCGATGTCGTGTGCCCGTAAGGGATCCGCGACGAAAGGACCGTCCGGATCGGACTTTCCGATGCGGGCGGCGACCTCGGCCATGTCCTTTTCGGTCCACAACCCGGCGTCCAAGCCGAGGCGGGCCTGCAAAGCCGCGATGCTCACCGAGTCAGGCCACAATGGAGCGACCGTGTACGGGTCGAGCTGCAACGACAGCACGCGCCGCAGCTGCCCGGCCGACGACTTGCCGAAGCCGTAGACGAGCGCCGTGTCGGCCTCACCCATCCGGATCTTCAGCCAGGCCTCGTACAGTGCCCACGCGGCGTCCATCTCGACGTGTGACTCGTGGATCGGCGGGAACGCGCCGATCGCGTCGACCGCGGCGATGAACGAGAACGCCCGCCCTGCCAGGTAGTCCGATGAGCCGGAGCACCAGAATCCGATGTCCTCTTTGGACAATCCGGTCTTCTTGAACACCTCGGCGAAGATGGGCACGAGCATCTCCACGCCATTGGTCGTGCCCGGCGTGGCGCGGACGTGCGGGGCCTGCGCGAAGCCCACCACAGCGACGTTCATCGTGACCTCACAGGTGGTGTGCGAACGACTCGTACGGCATGTCGGGCTCGCCGCTCGGCTCGAAATGTCTGATGTTCTCCAGCGACGTCCACCATTCCTCGCGTGGCTTCCACGCCGCGCGGACCCGCATGCCCATCCGGACCTCGGACGCGTCGCAGCCGAGCACGAGGTGCAGGAACGCGATGTCCGCGCCGTCGAGCAGGATGTACGCGGCGACGTACGGCGGTTTCAGGCGCTGGCCGAGGAACGGCACGTTGACGATGCAGAACGTGGTGACGGTGCCGGTGTCCGGCAGTTCGACCTCGTCTGTGGTCGGCACCCCGTCGGTCGGGCACGCGCCGCGCGGCGGGATGTAGACCTTCTCGCACGCGGGACAGCGCTGGCCGATGAGCCTGCCTTCGCCGAGCGCGCGCAGGTAGCGGCTTTCCTCGGGGGAGACCGAGTGCTGGTAGTGCAGGTGCACCGGGGTGATCACGATGCTGACCGGCGCGCCCTCTTCGCGTTTCGCCACCGGGGGCGGCGGCTCGGTGAGTTCAGTGTCGGGGGAGCCGGCGGGGACGAAGTACGCGATGTCACGGATGTGGCCGACGAGCTCGTCGGCCCAGCGGACGCGGACGCGCAGTCCGGTGTGGATGGCGTCCTGGCTGACGTCGACGGCGTGCAGCAACGTGGTGTCGGCGCCGTCGAGCCGGATCAACGCCCACGCGAACGGGCGCTGAAGTGGTTGCCCCTCAAGGGGTTTCGCCATCCAGGTCCAGGAGACGACGGTGCCCTCCGCCGCGACGGTGACGAACTCGTCGAGCGGGGCGGCGGTCACCGGGTCGTACTCGACCGGTGGCACGTGCACCCGCCCGTCGCTGCCGCGGACGCCTTCGATGCGGCGTTCGCGTAACCCGTTGACGAAGCGGCCGAGCACGGGGCCGACCGAGCGCGTGTAGTCGAAGCCGATGTCCAGCGGCGCGGAGAGCGGTGCGGTCACCTTCGCAGTGAAACACGTTCTCGTTCGGGCGGCAAGCGATCCACGCCCGGAGCCTTGATCTGAAC
This sequence comes from Amycolatopsis sp. NPDC059657, assembly GCF_042734395.1. Classification (NCBI taxonomy): domain Bacteria; kingdom Bacillati; phylum Actinomycetota; class Actinomycetes; order Pseudonocardiales; family Pseudonocardiaceae; genus Amycolatopsis; species Amycolatopsis sp. NPDC059657. The sequence goes on from NZ_JBHWEB010000081.1 coordinate 39,169, forward strand.
TGGAACGCGTTCTAGATTCGGGGTATGACGACCACCACGGAGACGTTCGGACTGTGGAACATCGCGGCGGGGCAGCCGGAGCGGGTCGCCGTCGTCGGCCCCGGCGGCGCGGAGGTGAGCTACGGGGAACTCGTCGCCACGGCCAACGCCTACGCGCGCGGCCTGCAGGCGATCGGCCTGGAGACGGGTGACGTCGTCGTCGTGCTGCAGCCCAACTGCCCGGAGATGCTCGCCGCGTACTTCGCGGCCATCCAGTCAGGGCTGTACGTCGTGGTGGTGAACTGGCACCTGATCGGCCCCGAGGTCGCGTACATCCTCTCCGACAGCGGCGCGAAGGCCTTCCTCGCGCACGAACGCTTCGCCGACGTCGCCACCGCGGCCGCGGACGAGGCCGGCATCCCGGCAGGCGGGCGGTTCGCGGTCGGTCACATCGAGGGCTTTCAGCGCATCGAAGAGCTCGGCGCGGGCGAGGGCGACGGTCGCCCGGCACGCCGGACGGCGGGGTCGCCGATGCTGTACACCTCGGGCACCACGGGCCGCCCGAAAGGCGTCCGACGGCCGCTGAGCGGCGCCGACCCCGACGCGGTGCCGTACGCGTCGACCTGGTTCTTCGGCATCTTCGGCCTCGGCCCGTTCGACGACCACGTGCACCTGTGCGGCTCGCCGCTCTATCACACGGCGGTGCTCAACTTCGTCGGGATTTCCCTGCAGCTGGGCCATGCGGTGGTGCTGATGGACCGCTGGGACCCGGAAGACATGCTGAGCCTGATCGAAAAGCATCGGGTCACCCACAGCCACATGGTGCCCACGCAGTTCCGCAGGCTGCTGGCGTTGCCCGACGACGTACGCGAGAAATACGACCTGTCCTCGCTGCGCGTGATGATCCACGGCGCCGCGCCGTGCCCCCTAGAAGTCAAGCGCCGGATGCTCGACTGGTGGGGACCGGTCGTCACCGAGTACTACGCCGCGACCGAGGGCGGCGGCACGGTCATCAACGGCACCGACTGGCTGCGCAAACCGGGCTCGGTCGGCCTGCCGTGGCCGGGGTCGGTCATCAAGGTCCTCGACGACGACGGCAACGAGCTGCCCGCCGGTGAGATCGGCACCGTCTACATGCGCATGGGCGACGCGACCTTCGAGTACCACAAGGACCGCGAAAAGACCGAAAAGGCCCGCGTCGGCAACCTCTTCACCCTCGGCGACGTCGGCCACCTCGACGAGGACGGCTATCTCTACCTCCACGACCGCAAGGCCGACTTGATCATCTCGGGTGGCGTCAACATCTACCCGGCCGAGATCGAAGGTGAACTCGCCGTCCACCCCAAGGTCGGCGACGTGGCGGTCTTCGGCGTCCCCCACCCCGACTGGGGCGAGGAGATCAAGGCGGTCATCCAGCCCGCCGAGGGCGTCGAACCCGGCGACGCCCTCACCGAGGAGCTACTCGCCTACGCCCGCACCCGCCTGGCCAAGTTCAAGCTCCCGCGCTCGATCGACTACCTCGCCGAACTTCCCCGCGACCCCAACGGAAAGCTCTACAAGCGCCGCCTCCGCGACCCCTACTGGCCGACCACGGCCATCTGATCTCACGAGCGTTTGGGGAAGGCCATGGAGAGCATGACCAGTGCCTTCCCCAGCGGGACGGGTTCGGAGCGGGTGCCGTCCTGGCAGGCGGCGTTGAAGTTGCCGTCGCGGGCGATGACCATGCCGAGCGTGCGGCCGTGCGTGGCGCCGCGCAGGTAGCTCCACGTCGCGTGGAACTCGTCGTCGCCGGTGGGGTAGTGCCAGAAATGGGTCGCGTCCGGGAGGTTCTTCAGGTTCGCGATGGTCTCGGTGTCGGTCTCGAGCTGGTAGCGGAAGCGGGCCGCGGCGCGCCGGAGCGCGGGCTCGGGGTCCGGGTGCGACGCCATGGTCAGGTAGACCTGATGCCATGGCGTGTCGTCGGCCGCCTCGCCGCTGGTGCATTCGATCACCGGGTGTAACGGGGCGAGTTCGTTCAGGACCGGGCTGACCGCGACCTGGGCCGGGTTGCCCTGGGGCTGCGCGCACGAAGCAAGCGTGGTCAGCACCAGTAGCCCCGCCACCCACCCCCGCCGGATCGCCATGCGCCCATGATTGCCGGTGAGCGGCTCACCGCGCACCTTTTCGCCACAGTTCGTTACCGACCCCGGAACTCCGGCTTGCGTTTCTCGGCGAACGCGCGCGGCCCTTCCTTCGCGTCCTCGCTCGCGAAGACGGCGATGCCGTACTGCGACTCGAGCTTGAACGCCTCCTCCTCGTGCATGCCCTCGGTGTCACGGATCGTGCGCAGGATGGCCCGGACGGCGAGCGGGCCGTTCGCGGCGATCATGCCCGCGAGTTCGAGCGCCTTGTCCAGCGCCGTGCCGTCCGGGACGACGTGGCCGACGAGGCCGATCTCCTTGGCCTCGGCCGCGGTGATGTGGCGGCCGGTGAGCAGCAGGTCCGCCGCGACGGTGTACGGGATCTGCCTCGGCAGCCGTACCGCCGAGCCGCCCATCGGGAACAGGCCCCAGCGCGGCTCGGACACGCCGAACTTCGCGCTTTCGCCCGCGACGCGGATGTCGGTGCCCTGCAGGATCTCCGTGCCGCCCGCGATCGCCGCGCCCTCGACGGCGGCGATCAACGGCTTGGTGAGACGGCGGCCTTTCAACAGGCCCTCGATGCGCGACGGGTCGAACGTCCCCCGTTTGTGGGATTCCGCGGGGGAGTTGCGCGACATCGACTTCAAGTCCGCGCCGGCGCAGAACGCCCCGCCCGCGCCGGTCAGCACGCACGCGCGGATCTCGTCGTCCTGGTCGACCCGGTCCCACGCCTCGACCATGATGCCGAGCATCTCCCCGGTCAGCGCGTTCCTGGCCTCGGGCCGGTTCATCGTGACGACGAGGGTGTGCCCCTGCTGTTCGACGAGTGCGTCGGCCACTCGGCCACCTCCTTGTGTATTGCCCAAAACGATAACATGTTCTACTTTGGCTGGGTGGCACTCAACATCGCGGATCTCCTCGAGCACGCCGTCGACGCCGTGCCGGATCGCATCGCTGTCAGCTGCGGTGACCGCCAGGTCACCTTCGCCCAGCTGGACGCGCGTGCCAACCGGCTCGCCCACCACCTCGCCGCGCACGGAGTCGGGCAAGGTGACCACATCGGGGTCTATTCCCGTAACTCCATCGAAGCGCTGGAAACCATGTTCGCCGCTTACAAACTGCGCGCGATCGCGGTGAACGTCAACTATCGCTACGTGCACGCCGAACTCAAGTACCTGTTCGACAACGCGGATCTCGTCGCGCTCGTACACGAACGGCGGTACTCCGACAAGGTCGCGGCCGTGCTGCCCGAGACGCCAAAAGTGAAACACGTTGTCGTCATCGAAGACGGCACGGAGGGCACGGACGGCATCTCCTACGAGACCGCGCTGGCCGAGGGTTCGCCGGAACGCGACTTCGGTGAGCGCAGCGCCGACGATCTGTACATCCTGTACACCGGCGGCACCACCGGTTACCCCAAAGGCGTGCTCTGGCGCCACGAGGACATCTGGCGCACGCTCGGCGGCGGGATCAACTTCGTCACCGGCGAGCACCTCGCCGACGAGTGGACGCAGGCCGAGCAGGGGAAGGCGGGCGCGCTCGTCCGGCTGCCCGCCGCGCCGCTCATCCACGGCGCCGCGCAGTGGGCGACCTTCGGCGCGCTCTTCGGCGGCGGCCCGGTGGTCTTCGTGCCGCAGTTCGACCCCGACGAGGTCTGGAAGGCCGTGCAGAAGCACAAGGTCCAGGTCCTCACGATCGTCGGCGACGCCATGGCGCGACCGCTGGTCGACGCCTACCGCGCCGGCGACTATGACGCGTCCTCGCTCATCGCGCTCTCAAGCCACGCGGCGCTGTTCTCGCAGAGCGTCAAGCAGGATTTCCTCGCCATGCTCCCGAATGTGGTCATCACCGACGCGATCGGCTCGTCCGAAAGCGGGTTCACCGGAATGGGTTTGGTCAACAAGGAGGCCGACCATTCCGCCGGGCCGAGGGTGAACTTCGGCGACGAGGCCGCGCTGCTGGACGACGACGGCGCCATCGTCGAGCCGAAACCCGGTGCGGTGGGCAGGATCGCGCGCAGCGGGCACGTGCCACTCGGCTACTACAAGGACCCGGTGAAGACCGCCAAGATCTTCGCGGAGGTCGACGGCGTCCGCTACGTCATCCCCGGCGACTACGCGCGGTACGAGGAGGACGGCACGGTCACCTTGCTCGGCCGTGGCTCCCAGTGCGTCAACACCGGCGGCGAGAAGGTCTTCCCCGAGGAGGTCGAAGGCGCGCTGAAGTCGCACCCCGACGTGTTCGACGCGCTCGTCATCGGCATCCCCGACGACCGGCTCGGCCAGCGCGTCGCGGCCGTGCTGCAACTGCGGTCCGGCGTCACCGTGGACTTCGACGCGATCGAGTCGCATGTGCGCACCGAGGTCGCCGGATACAAGGTGCCGCGCACGCTCTGGCTCGCCGACGAGGTCGGCCGGACGCCGAGCGGTAAACCGGATTACCCGTGGGCGCAGGAGTTCGCGCGCACGCATGAACCCGCCAGGAGCTGACCCCATGCGGACCTCATTGTGCGACCGGCTCGGTATCGATGTGCCGATCGTCGGCTTCACCCCGTCCGAGCACGTGGCGGCCGCGATCAGCAGAGCGGGCGGGCTCGGCGTGCTCGGCTGCGTCCGCTTCAACGACGCGGCCGAACTCGACCGGGTGCTCGACTGGATGGACGAGAACACCGGCGGCAAGCCGTACGGCGTCGACATCGTGATGCCCGCGAAGATTCCCGCCGAGGGCACGTCGGTCGACCTCGCGAAGATGATTCCCGACGAGCACCGGCAGTTCGTCGACCGGACGCTGACCGCACTCGGCGTGCCGCCGCTGCCCGAGGAGGTCGACGGGCGCGCCGGTGTGCTCGGCTGGCTGCATTCGGTCGCGCGTGCGCATGTCGAGGTCGCGCTGAAACACCCGATCCGCTTGATTGCCAACGCTTTGGGCTCGCCGCCGGTGGACGTCATCGAGCAGTGCCACGCGCACGGGGTGCCGGTCGCCGCGCTCGCCGGTAAGGCCGAGCACGCGGTGCGTCACGTCGAAAACGGCGTGGACATCGTTGTGGCGCAAGGATATGAGGCGGGCGGGCACACCGGCGAGATCGCGTCGATGGTGCTGGTGCCGGAGATCGCCGACGCCGTGGGCGACCGGGTTCCGGTGCTCGCGGCGGGTGGGATCGGCTCCGGCCGTCAGGTCGCGGCCGCGCTCGCGCTCGGCGCCGTCGGTGTCTGGATGGGCTCGTTCTGGCTCGCGACCGAGGAATACGCGCAGACGATGGCGGGCTCCGAGGCGATGCAGGAGGCACTCGTCAAGGCCGGGTCTTCCGATACGGTCCGGACCCGGATCTACACCGGGAAGCCCGCGCGGCTGCTCAAGACCCGGTGGACCGAGGCGTGGTCCGCTGCGGACGCTCCGGCGCCGTTGCCGATGCCGTTGCAGAATCTGCTGGTTTCCCCGGCGCACAACCGGATTCACGCGGCCAACGACCCGACGGTGGTGTCGATGCCGGTGGGGCAGATCGTCGGGCGGATGGATCGTGTGCGGCCGGTCGCCGAGGTCATGGCCGAACTGGTGGCGGGGTACGAAGAGACGGTGCGAAGGCTGAAAAGCTCGTGAGCGTTGCGGGCGGTTCTAACCG
>NZ_JBHWEB010000082.1:0-43925 GCF_042734395.1 Amycolatopsis sp. NPDC059657
TTCGTCAGCTCAGAGCTGACGAACGCCACATTGGGAGGCTGAAACCTGACGAATGCCACATTGGGGGTAACGAGGCTTCCGGTGACTGGGAGGTTGCGGAGCGTGGGAAAAAAACAACCCCCATTCGTCGGTTGAGTTGACGGACCGCTGGGGTGCATGGTGTTCCGCATCACGAAGTAAGGAAACCTTCCTAACTAAGGGAGCCTCAATGCGGAAGCTGATCCTGCTCGCGTCGATGGCGTTGGCCGCAGGTCTCGCTCCGGCCGCGATCGCGTCGGCCGCCACCACCGAAAGCGCTTCCGATGTTCAGATCCAGGCGGGTCCCACCGCGCAGCAGTTGCTGGCGAAGGTGGCGAGCTGCAAGCAGATCTCGAACGGCAAGTACAAGACCGACACCGAGACCGGCAGGACGATCGCGGTCTGCGACGCCGGCCAGGCCGTGTTCTGGAAAGCAGACATGGACGTCGACTGCGATGGCCAGGTCACCGCCAAGTGCAACAAGAACACCGACCCCTGGTTCCAGCCGGACACCGCGTTCCACCGCTCCGACGGCAAGCCGCTGGTCGCCGACCAGACTCCGTACATCGTGGTGCCGAGCGTGAGCAGCACCTGGAACTACCAGTCGTCCGGGCTCAAGGGCGCGGGCTCGTGCGCGGTCATCTACAACAACAAGGTGCTGTACACGGTCATCGGTGACACCGGTCCTACCGCGATCATCGGTGAGGCCTCGTACGCCACCGCGGCGGGCCTCGGCATCAACCCCGACCCGAAGAACGGCGGCGTCGACTCCGGCGTCACCTACATCTGCTTCAAGAACTCCAAGGTTTCCCCGATCGAGAGCAAGAGCGCGGCGACTTCCACCGGCGAGAACCTCGCCACGAAGTTCGTCAACAGCTGATCGGGGAGGGCTTTGGGGTCTTGCCCCGGCTGGGGGCGCGCCGGGCATGGCCCGCTTTGAGTGGGCCGCCACGGCAAGGTTTGGGGTATGGCCGGTTAGAACCGGCCGTACCACTCACGCCCCCCCTGAGACGTGGTCCGGCGGTTGGACTTGTGTGAAGGCTCCCTTCACGAGGCCTGGCTGCGTGAAGGGAGCCTTCATCCACTCAGGTTGGGTGAAGGGAGCCTTCACAAACTTGGGCTTGGTGGTCAAAGGGGGTCCGCGCCCCATCGCGAAGCGAGGGTGGCGAAGGAGTCGCCCACCGGCCAGCACTGAGCCACTTACCGCGCAAGTAGAACCGCCCACCGCCACCCTCAACGGAGGCGACGCTCACGAGCCTTTGAGCTTGTAGACGTGGTAGGTGTTCTCGGCCGCGAAGGTGTCGGCCAGTTTGCCCGCCTCGATGGGCACCGTCCGGTTTTCGAAGAGGACTTCCGCCTGGGTGGCCTGCAAGCCCGAAGGCAGCGTCAACGTGTGCGGGCCGGGCTTACTGCCCCGGGCGTTCATCGCGAAGATGTAGTGAGTCCCGTCGTGTTCCTTGAACATCGTGTCGAGGTCGGGCGAGAACCGGTACTTGATCGACTGGGAATTCAGCACCGGCGCCAGCGACTTCACGCGGCGGTTGATCTCGATGACCGCGGGCCGGATCTGGGCTCCGCAGGCGTCGCGGAGCACGTGCTGGCTGATGCACGGGCCGCCGAAGTTGTGGTTGAAGTAGATGATGCCGCGCGCTTCGTGGATCAGTGAGTTCATCACCGCGCCCGAGAGCTGGTCGGGTGCTATCGGGACCGAGAACTGGGCGAACGGGAGGCCGGTTTCGATGAACGCGTAGATCGGCTGGAGTTTGCCGTCCATCGCGTCGAGGCCGCGGATGCGGTCCATGGTGAAGCCGTAGGACGCGGCGCGCTGGCAGACATCCGTTGGGGTGTGGGACTTTTCGCACATGCCGGGGTCGGTGTACCAGTATGTGTCCATTGAGGACACGTCGGTGTAGTCGAGGAACTTGGCTGCCAGCTCGTCCTTGATGAAGAATTCCATGCCGAAGCCGAAGTTCGCGTAGCGCACCCGGCCGTCGTTCTGGGGAAGCTTGTCGCGCAACGTCTTCAGGACCGTGTAGCCGCACAAAGCCGATTCGGGGACGCAGATCGGGCCTTCGCTGGGGAAGTTGCCGGTCCACGGCGCGTCGCCTTCGTGGCCCCAGAGGTCGACCTCGTCGGTGAGGAGCCAGCCGACCGTTTCCGGGCCGAAGCCTTTGAGCTGCGTGCTCGGCATCGCGAACATGCCGGCGTCACGGACCAGTGAGATGTCGCTGGACGCGGTGAGCTCGAAGTAGGTGTTGAGACCGGCTTCCTTGTCGAGCGCGGTGTCGGCAGGGGTGGTGACCGCCTCGTACCAGACGCCGATCGGGAAGAAGTTCGGGTCGGTCCAGCCCGCGCTGACCATGGCGGGGAAACCGGCGTAGAAACCGGGGCCCGCCCAGGGGACGCGGGGCAGCGAGCCGGGGGAGACCACGGAACTGGTGGCCGGTGCCGCCGGCGTGGTGGCGGTGCCGGTGAGACTGTCCGCCCGGTACATGACGAAGGTCGCGACGAGCACCGCGACGACCACGAGCACGGCCAGCACGTGGTGACGTTTCCACCCTCCCCCTGATGTCCTCATTCGGTGTCGGCAGCCTCCGCCAAGCGCATCAGCTGTGCCGCCTGCGACCGCCATGAGAAGCCGCGGACGGAATCCCGCAGCTGCTCCGGCCTCTGCAAGCCACCGCCGGTGAGGCTGGTGCGGATCGCTTCGACGAACGTCCCATGATCGGTCGCCACCCTGACTCTGTCCGTATAGGACTCGAGCTGGGCGAAGCCGGTACTGACGACGGGAAGCCCGAGCGCCAGGTACTCCTTCAGTTTGATCGGGTTGGAATGTTGTATCCATTCATTGTCCAACCAGGGCATGATCGCCACGTCGAATCCGGAACCGTAGTCTGGAATCGTCGCGTAGGACCGGAACCCCAGCCAGTACACGTTCGGGTGTTTATCAAATCGTTCCATCGCGTGCGTGGAGTCGCCGATCAGCACCAAGGAGGCGTCCGGCAGTTCCGCCGCGATGCGTTCCAGCAGGTCGAAGTCGACTAGGAAGTCGTCGAGCGCGCCGAAGAAACCGATGCGCGGGCCGGGAATCGCGGCCAGCTCGGCGGGCAATTCCGTGCGAGGACGGAAATGGTCGATATCCACGCCGTGATCGAGGAAATGCGCGCGGTCACCTGTCTGCGCATGCTCGGAGTCGAGCAGCACGTTGCTGACATAGGTGACGACATCGGCGTTACCGAGCAGCCCGCGTTCGAGTTCTTCGATGACCTCGCGGTCGGCCTCCGGGAAATCGGCGTGCCGGTCGGAACGGTTGAACACCAGTGAATGCCGTTTCATCGGGCGGACGACATCCCACGCGGTCGGGATGGTCACCATGATCACCGGGTCCGAGAGCCGCAGCGCCGCGGCCACCACGCGCACCTGCGCGCGGATCAGGACGGCGTTGACCTTGCGCAGGAACGGCGAGCCGTAGAACGGCAGTGGCAACGGCGACATCACGTGGAAGTTCGGCAGCTCCGGCAGCGGCTTGCGCACCAGCATCGCCACGCTGCGCAGCTTGCGCAGGATCCGCCTGGTCACCTGGGTGCTGCGACCCGGCGTCGGCATCCGCATGCCGATGCTGTTGATCACCAGCACCCGGCGCTTCTCGGCGATCGAGCGCATCAGCTGGAAGTCGGAGTGCGCCTGGTTGTGATACCACCAGTCCTGCGCCGAAAAGCAGATGTACCCGCGCTCGGAGGTCTGCTCCGGCCACCGCCGCATCGGCAGCAGCCGGCGCAGCGCGAGCCGGTGCTTGGCGCCGCCCGCACGGCCTCGGGTGACCGCGCGCAGCAGCTCGTTCGCGAACACGGCGAACCACATGGCGACGGCCGCGGGCAGCCCGTCACGCTCGCGGCGCAGGCGCACGCGGTTGGTCGCGGACAGCGCCCACAGCTTCGGTGACGTCGACTGCTCGCCGCCGAAGTGGACGGCGACGGCGGCGGGCTCGTTGCGCACGGCGAACCCGTGGTCGACCGCGCGCAGGTGGTAGTCGGTCTCCTCGGAGTAGAGGAAGTAGCGCTCCTCCAGCACGCCGATGGCCGCGCGGCATTCGGCCGAGATGAGCCAGGCCGCGCCGGTCGCCCAGTCGACGGTGTCGGAGCGCTGGTAGCGCGCCTTGTCGACGATCAGCTCGCCGAGCGCGGGAACGCGGCCCGCGCGGGTGCCGCCGAGCAGCGTCTCGCCCAGCGCGCGCAACGTCGTCGGCCGCCTGCGCAGCGACAGCTGGGTGCCGCCGGTTTCGTCGAGCAGCAGCGGTACAGCGATGCCGGTGCCCGGCGTCGTCAGCCGGTCCCGCAGCGCCTGTACCGCGCCAGGGCGCAGCCGGACGTCGGGGTTGAGCACGAGCACGTCGTGGCCTTCGGCCTCGGCGAAACCGGCGTTGACGCCCGCGCCGAAACCGCCGTTCGAGTGCAGCGCGAGCACCTGCGCTCGCGGCGCGGTGTCGGCGACGATCTCCAGCGTCCGGTCCGTGGAGGCGTTGTCCGCCACGATGATCCGGGCCGAGTCATCGCCGTCGAGCTCGGCCAGTACCGACCGCAGGCAGTCTTCGATGATCGCTTCGCTGTGATACGTCACGATCACGACGGCGAGCGGAGTGGGCATAGCTGATCAAACCCCCGGTTTGGACGAGAACCGCCGCCGGACGGCGCCGGCGAGCAGGCGCAGCGCGAACGGCGCGTCTTCGAGCAGGTATCGGCGCGCGAGCCGCTTGGGCTCCAGCGCGAGGCGGTGCAGCCACTCGGCGCCCATCCGCTGCATCGCCGTCGGCGCGCGGGTGAACTCGCCCGCCGCCATCGGGATGCCGGCGCCACAGCCGATGTACCAGCTGTCGGGAAGCGCGGCGCGCAGTGCCTTGATGGTGTGCTCCTGCTTGGGGAAGCCGAGTCCGACGAGCACGAGATCGGGTTTCGCCTCGAGGACCAGGTTCGCCACGGCGTCGAGGCCGTCGGCGGTCTTTTCGAAGCCGAACTCGGGCGACTGCGTGCCGGCGACGATCAGGCCTTCGTAGCGCTCGGTCAGCGCCTTCGCGGCGGCTTCGGGGACACCGGGCTGGCCGCCGAGCAGATAAATCGACCGGCCCTCGCGGGCCGCGGCCTCGGCGAGCGAGAACACCAGCGAAGCGCCGGTGACACGTTCCGGCAGCGGCTCGCCCGCGATCCGGCCCGCCCACACGACGGGCATGCCGTCGGCGACCACGACGTCGGCCTCGGCGACGAGGTCGGCGAGCCGGGCGTCACGGGTCACGGCCCTGACGATGTCCACATTGGCCGTGACGATCCAGCCACCCTGGCGCAGACGCCACGCCTGTTCGACCATTCGGACCAGTTCGGCTTCACGTAAGGAAAAGATGTCGACCGCGCCGACGCGCACCGTGCGCGTCGATCTGAGAGGGTCGAAACCGGTGGCGGGCTCGGTACTCATCTGGCGATACCTCGGCAAGCGGGGAGGAGGAGCACCGGATTCGCTGGGGTGCCAGCGCGGTGGCGAAAACCACGGCTTTCGCGATCGAAGAGTCGGTAATGGGACGAGATTCGTTACAGGGCAACAATTTACGTCCCATTAACGGAATCAGTGCAGAGGAACCGGTGAAGCGGCGTCCGCGACCATGAGCGTCGGCTGGGCGGATCCGTCGGCAGGCACCGCGTAGATGGACGGCTTCTGACCAGGCTGTGAAACCTTGCCGTACGCCAGCCTGCCGCCGTCCAGCCACGCGGCCTGGTCGTCGATACCGGTCGTCCCGGGTAAAGCGATTTCCTTACCCGAGCCCAGATCCAGCACAGCCAATTCCCACGGTCCGAGCCTGCTGGTGCGCTTTTTGTACGCGATCCGGGTGCCATCGGGGGAAAGTGACGGGCATTCGGACGTCTGGCGAACATCGGTCAACGTCTTGTCGACGAGGTCGCCCTTCATCAGCCAGGTGCGGTTCTGCGAGGCCATGGTCGCGTAGAAGGTCCGGTCGTCGGCCGCGACGGTGACGCCCCAGAAGTTCCGGTCGGCGATGGTGAATTGCTGACCTGCCACGGTCGCGGTGAACGTCTCGAGCGTGTCGACCACCTGGCCGGAGCGCAGGTCGAGGACGCCGGTCCTGGTGGAGAAGCCACCGGGCACGGTGTACGAGTCACCGCTGACGAAGGTCGTCCACGAGATGATCTGACCCGACGCCGAGACGCGGGCCCGGTTGGGGATACCGGCCAGCCCGACGGTGCGCAGCTCCTTGCCGGACGCGTCCAGCACGGCCGCTTCGTAGGTCGGGCCGAGCCCGGCCAGCCGCAGGCAGACGGTGATGCCGCCTGCCACGTAGATCCGCTGGCAGCGCAGCGCGGTCGTGCCGCGTGGCCCGCCTGGCGCGTCCTGGCGCACCTTCTCGACGCGGTCCTGGCCGTCCTTCATGTCGACGAAGAGCAGGTCGCCGGTGACCGGAGCGGACGCGCTCGCCGTCTCCGCGTTCCGGTTCGCCGCGGTCGCGGCCACGTAGACACCGCCTGCCGCCAGCACGACGACGATCGCGGCGACGCCGAGCAGCACGCGGTGGGCCTGTAGCCAGGATTTCACGAAGTGACCTTTCGGCCGAGCAGCATGGCCGCCACGGCGAGCGCGAGCAGGAAGGAACCGAAGACGAGCCACAGCGCCGATTTCATGGTCAGCGTGGTGAGCATGACGCCGAAGAGCACCGACGAGATCAGGCGGGCAACGGCCTGACCGGTCTGGACCACCGCGAGCCCGCTCGCGCGCAGCTCCGGCGGGACCAGCGGGCCCGCGTACGCCATCAGCACGCCGTCGGTCGCCGCGTAGAAGCACCCGTGCAGCAGCAAAGCGGCCACCAGCGTGACGACGCCACCGCCGCCAGTGACCAACACCACATAAACACCGAGCAGCAGGACGTGACCGGCGTAAAACACCTGCCAGCGGCCGAATCTGTCCGCCAGCCAGCCCATCGGGACCGCCGCGCTCAGGAAGACCAGCGCGGTGCCGAGCGGCATCAGCGGGAGGTAGTCGAACGGCACGCCGGTCGACTTCTGCAGCACCACGAAGACAAAAGCGTCGCTGAGCGTGACGAGGCCGAGTGCCGCGGCGGCCAGCGTCATCCGCCGGACCTGCCGGTCCTTGAGCAGGCGCACACAGGCCTTCAACGAGACCGGCGCCGAGCCGGGCACGGGTGCGGTCTTCTTCGGCTCACGCACGAAGGTGACGAGCACGATCAGCCCGATCAGGCCGAACAGGAAGCTCACCATGAACACCGGCGTCGACTCGTTGCCGAGGTCGCGCAGAATCCAGAAGGTGACCAGCGGCCCGATCAGCGCGCCGACGGTGTCCATCGAGCGGTGCACGCCGAACGCGCGACCCAGCCGTTCCGGCTTGGTGGCCTGCGTGATCAGCGCGTCACGCGGCGCCGTGCGCAGGCCTTTGCCCGCACGGTCGGCCGCGAGCACGCCACCGATGCCGAAGCCCGACGCGCCCGCCGCGGGGAAGATCAGTTTCGTCATCGTCGACGTGGCGTAGCCCACGAACGCGACCAGCTTCGGCCGCTGCATCTTGTCGGCGACATACCCGCCGACCAGCCGCAGCAACGCGGTCGCGCCGTTGTAAAGCCCATCGAGCAGTCCAAATTGGACGTAACCCAGCTGGAGGGTATAGAGCAGGTAGATCGGCAGGAACGCGGTGATCATCTCGGCCGAGATGTCCGTGAGCAGGCTGACCGTGCCCAGCGCGAACACCACCGGCGGGATCTTGCCTCGGTCGGCGGAAGGGAGCTCGGCGTCGGGCACAGAGCGTGATGACAAGTACATCCACGGGGCCTCTCCGGCGTACTCTCATCCGCAGAGTGCGCACCTGGCCGGTTAGTCGTGACGGGCCTGCCGGGCGTTAACACCCGACTCGTCACCTGCTGTAACAGTTGAGTCGGGGCACCGATTGAATCGCTGACACAGACGTGCCGGCCCTCTGCCTGCACGCCACCGGATCGGGGACATTGCATGGACTTCTGGATGACGATCCGCGTCCTCCTCAAGCGCTGGTACATCGCGCTTCCGGTGTTCGCGGTGTCGTTGGGCCTGGCGGTCGCGGTGTTCCTGAGCGTCTCGCCGCAGTACGAGTCGACCGGCACGATCGTGCTCACCGGGCCGTCGACCGGCGCCAAGGTGTCCGTCGGGGGATCGCAGCCGGCGGAGAAGGCCAACCCGCTGCTCGTCTTCGACGGCAGCCTGACGACCAGTGCGCAAATCGTTATCGAGACGCTCAAGGACCCGGCGACCCAGAAGCAGTTCGAGACGATCGACGGCGAGCCGGCCGCCTACGAAGCGGGTAACGGCCAGCTCAACGGGCCGTTCATCGTCGTCGTGGCGACCGCGGGCAGTCCCGAATCCGCGAAGAAGCTGGCCACCAGCGTGCTGGACTTGGCGCGCAAGGAACTCTCTGCTCGTCAGGAGTCTTTGCAGGCGCCCGAATCCACGTACATCCGTGTCGGCCCCGTGGTGAACCCTGACCTCGGAAAGGCCAAGATCGGCGGAAAGGTGCGCTACGCCGCGGTCGCGCTGGTGCTCGGCCTGGTCGCGGGCCTGACCGCCGCGTACGGCTTCGAGAGCTACAAGAACTACAAGAAAACCCACCCTGGCAAGGAAAAAGCGGCAAAGGCCGACAAGCAGGAGTCCACGCTCAAGCAGCCGGAAGCGCCTCAGCCAGTCAAACAGGCGGAAGCGCCGAAGCCGGTCAAACAGCCCGAACCGTCATGGCCGGCGGCTACTGAAAGCGCTCCGAAGTCCGAAGAGACCACTCGCATCCTGACGCCGGTCGCCAAGCCGACGCCCAGTCCGCGCGCCCGCGATCCCCGCTAGGGCGTGTTTCATATGTCTTGTTCGCGATCTTCGCGCCCAGGCGGCCCCTGGCGGCACCGTGGAATCACCCGAGTACAACCCGGTACGAGGGTGATTCCACGGCGCCGCCAGGAACCACCTGGATCACGAAGCTCATCGAACAGACATATGAAACGCGCCCTAGGGCCGGTCCCATGACCGTCCGTGACGAGGACCTCGGATTCCTGCTGGCGGAGGGCCCGCGCCGCCGCCGTGACGGCACGACCATGGTCTGCGTCTACTCCGTGATCACGCTGATCGTGCCTGCCAGGCTGGTGATCTCCGGGGTGTCGATGTCGATCACGCCCGCCACCGTGGCCGGGCTCTTCCTTGGCCTGGTGTGGTTCTGTTCGCAGCTGGTCACCACACTCAACGCGGCCAAGGGCCGCAACGTGGCGCGGACGGCACTGTTCGTGTTCATCGTCACCCAGCTCGCCACGTACGGTTACGCCACGCGCAACTACCTGCCGGAGGACGAGCTCAATTCGGCCGACCGCACGCTGGTCACCATCCTCGGCGTGGCGCTCGCGGGGCTCGCCGTGGTCGACGGTGTGCGCGGGGTCGCCAGGGTGGAACTGGTCGCGAAGTGCGTGCTGGTGGCGACGACCGTGCTCGCGATGATCGGCATCCTGCAGTTCCTGGTCAACTTCGACCTGACGCAGTACATGGTGATACCGGGGCTGCACCCGGTCACTTCCGACGGGTTCGTGCTGGAGCGGGCCGCGTTCCGCAGACCGGCGGGCACCACCGGTCATCCGATCGAATTCGGGGTGGTCTGCGCGGTCGCGCTGCCGATCGCCGCGCATTTCGCGTTCACCGCGCTGGACAAGGGCGAGTCGGCCAAGCGCTGGTGGATCTGCCTGACGATCGTCGCGACCGGCGCGATGGTGTCGCTGTCGCGCTCGGCGATCCTCGGGCTCGCGCTCGCCTCGCTGGTGCTGCTGATCGGCTGGCCTGCCAAGCGTCGTGTGAAGGCCTTCTTCGTGGGGCTCGCGTTCCTGGTGCTCATGCGGTTCCTCGTGCCAGGGCTGGTGGGCACGCTCGTCGGCCTGTTCGCCGAGATCGGCAACGACACCAGCATCAGCGGGCGCACCGACGACTACGCGACGTCCAGCGTGTACATCGCCCAGCACCCGCTGCTCGGCAGAGGGCTGGGCACGTACCTGCCGAACAAGTACGGCCCGCTCGACAACCAGTACCTGGGAACGTTGGTACAGAACGGTTTCATCGGCCTTTTCGCACTGATCGCGATCTTCGTGCTCGGCGCGTACGCGGCGTTGCGCGCGCGGACCATGACCCGCGACCCGCACATCCGCGACCTCGGGCTGACGCTGGTGGCCTCGATCGCCGTGCTCGCACTCGGCGCCGCCACCTTCGACCTGCTCGCCTTCTCGATGGCCACCGGGCTCGCCTTCCTGCTGTGCGGGCTGGCGGGCGCGTTGCTGCGCTCGACGCGGGCCGAGCAGGTCGCCGCCGGAATCGACCCGCCGACCGTGCGTGTCGTGCTCACCCGCGCCATGCGGCTGAAGATGGGGAGCCCGCAGAAATGACGACCGGAGTCAGACGCACGCTGCTCAGCAGGCTCGACGAACTCGCGCCGCGCATCGCGGCCGCCGCGATCGTGGTGAGCCTGGTGGTCGCCGGCGGGTATGCGATCTTCCTCGGTGACGCGCTGCGCTACCTCGACGAGCAGGTCTACGTCCGGCTCACCCAGTCCATGGCCGAAGGCGTCGGCTTCAGCGCGGACGGCGTCCAGGCGACCGCGTACCGGCCGCCGGGTTACCCGTTCCTGCTGCTGCCCGTCTACTGGCTGACCGGCGGCAGCGTGCTCGCGATGCGCCTGATCGGCGTGTTCGCGCTCGCGGGCTGCGTCTGGCTTTCGTACCGGATCGGGCGCCGCATCGGCTCGCCCGCGGTCGGCGCGGTCGCGTCGGTGGTCATGGCGTGCTACCCGCTCGGCATCTACACGGCGACGGCGTTGTACCCGCAGATCCCGGCGTTGTTCCTGCTGCTGGCGAACATCGAGTTCGGGCTTCGCGCTTCCGAGACCGCGGGGCGTGCGCGTCTCGGTTTCGTTGCCGTGTCGGGGATCGCGGGCGGTCTGCTGGCGGTGACCGTGCCGAACTTCGCGGTGTCGGTGTTCATCGTGGTGCTGTGGCTCGCCTGGCGTAACCGGCGTGCGGCGTGGCGGGTCGCCGCCGCGATACTGGTCGTGGTCGCGGTGATCCCCGGGCTCTGGTGCGTGCGCAACGCGGTGCAGTTGCACGCTTTCGTGCCGGTGTCGACCAATGACGGGATCAACCTGCTGCTGGGCAACAGCGAGCACACGACGGCGGGCAGCGGCACGAGCGTCGACATCTCGCGTTATGACACCGAAGCCAAGAACCGGCATTTGGACGAGGTCGGGATCAACAAGTTCTACAGCGACAGCGCGGTCGCCTGGATCAAGGAGCATCCGGGCGACGCGGCGGTGCTGTACGCGAAGAAGGTCGCGAACAATTTCGCCTACTCGAGCGAGATGGCGACTTCGGGGCAGGGCAACCGGACCGCCGATCTGCTGCTCGCGTTGACCTACTATCCGGTGCTGTTGCTGGCTTTGTGGCGAGTCTTCTCGTGGCGTCGGTTGTCACCGGAGGAGAAGCTCGCCGCGGGCTTGATCGTGCTGAACCTGTTGCTGCTGGCCGTTTTCTTCACTCGGCTGCGGTTCCGGGTACCGCTGGACGGTCTGACGATCTTGCTCGCATCGGCCGCTTTCGTCCAGATCTTGCGCTCACGGGTTAAGGAGCCTTCGTGACTGAAGCGACCAAGGACACTTCCAAGGTTCGAAGAGCCTTGGGGCTGAGCCTGCTCAACACCGTGGTCGGCAGGCTCGGCACCTTCCTGACCGGCATCGTGCTGGCGCGCCTGCTGGCGCCGGAGGACTTCGGCGTCTACGCGGTCGCGCTGGTCGCGTTGACCGCGATGCTGTCGCTGAACGAGCTGGGCGTGAGCATCGCGATCGTCCGCTGGCCCGGCGACCCGCAGCGCATCGCGCCGACGGTCACGACGATCTCGGTGTTGTCGAGCGCTGTGCTCTATGCCCTGTGTTTTGTTACGGCGCCTGTGTTTTCGGCGGCTTTGGGCGCACCCGAGGCGACCGGCGTGGTGCGGCTGCTGTGTCTCACGGTGATCGTCGACGGCATCACGGCCGCGGCGGTCCAGCTCGCGAACCGCGAGTTCAAGCAGGGCTCGCGGCTGGTCGTCGACTCGCTCAACCTGGTGCTGACGACCGCGGTGACGGTCGGCATGGCCGTCGCGGGCAACGGCGCGTGGAGCCTGGCGGTCGGGCAGCTGACCGGAAACGTGTTGTCCGGCGTGATGCTCTGCTACCTCGTGCGCATGTGGCCCAGGCCCGGCTTCGACAAGTCTCTGGCACGTGAGCTGCTGGTTTTCGGGTTGCCGCTGGCGGGTGGGAGCCTGTTGGTGTTCGCGATGCTGAACATCCACTACATCGTCACCGGCCGCATGCTCGGCGCGATCGCACTCGGCTTCTTCCTCCAGGCCTTCAACTTGTCGAGCTGGCCGGTGAACATGTTCTCGATGGTCGTCCGCCGGGTGTCCTTGCCTGCATTCGCAGCCCTGCAAGGCGATCGCGAAGCCCGTGAGGCGACGTTCGCGCGGTTCACGTCTCTGCTGGCGGTAGTCACGTTGCCGGTCTGCGTGCTGCTCGGGTTGCTCGCGCTGCCTCTGGTGTCCACTTTGTACGGTCACAAGTGGGCGGCTTCGGCCGCGGCTTTGCAGTGGCTCGCCGTGCTCGCCCTGGTGCGGGTGGCTTGCGAGCTGGCCTATGACTACCTGGTCGCCTTGGGGCGGTCACGTACGACGATGTGGCTGCAAGGAGGCTGGCTGGCGGCTCTGGCGGTGGCACTGCCGGTCGGCGCCTACCTGGGCGACATCGAGGGGGTCGCCATGGCGCACGCCGCCGTGGCTCTGGTGGTCGCGCTGCCCGCTTTCGCTCTGGCGGTCGGGCGGACCGGGGTGCACCTGGCTTCGCTGGTGCGGCCTCTGGTGCGCCCGGTCTTGGGCAGCCTCGCGATGGTTGGGGTGCTTTTGCTGCTGCGCCTGGCTTTCGCGCCTTCGGCGCTCATGCTGGTCGTGGGCGGCCTGGCTTGCGCTCTGGTCTACGCACCCTTCGTCTGGCCGCTTCGCGCCGAGCTCCGCCACCTGGGCTGACGCTTTCGGGCTTTGCCAGGCGCCGCAGGACGCTTCGGGTCCCGGCAAAGCCGCCCATCCCGTGTCGGTTGAGCGCACAAACGCCACTTATGCAACGCTGAGCGACCCATACGCCCCGTTTGTTGAAGGAATGAACGTCCCGTTCACAACGCTGAGGCGACGCGAACGCTCCGTCATCCCATCCGGACCCGCATCAGAACCGGTACAAAGGCGACAAATGGGATAAAAGTTGCCGGTATGAGTCCTTTGTGGACGTTTCGAGTATCCGCGAAGCCGACTTTGCCGAGACCCTGCAGCTGGGTGGATGAAGGCTCACTACACAACCTGGCCCAGCCGCTAGAAGTCGTCGAGCATCCGGGCGCCGTTGTTGGCGGTGAGGAGGTCCATGGCCGGGGCGTGTGCGCCCGTCATGAGGCCTGCCGCGCGCAGGGTCGGGGTGGGGACTCCGGCGTACCAGGGGCCGAGTGCGCGGGCGTGCAGGACGGTGGCGCCGGAGCCGCCGGGCTCGCAGATGACCTGGTCGCCGTCGATGATCAGGCGGTGATGGCCCGCGTGCCAAGGTGCGTGCGGGTCGATGATGTCCAGTTCGGCGGCGACGCCGTCGGAGAGTGGCGAGGCGGCGGGCCAGCCTCGGGCGGTGATGGCGGACGGGAAGTCGACCACGCGTAGGTACCAGGGTTCGGTCACCGTGCTGAAGGCCGTCGGGAGCACCAGCGCGAGCATCGACGGGTCGGTCAGGCGGAGGCGGACCGTGAGCATCAGGCCGGACCAGGAGCCGAGTGAACGCAGGAGCGCGGTCGCCGTAAGAGCATCGCGGGCGATGAGTTCGCGTGCGTAGATGACTCGGTCTGGGAGGCGCTCGAGGTCGAGGTAGCCCGTGAGCGAGTCACCCGAGTAGGCGAGGGTGGCGAAGTCGTTGTCCAGCAGGTCTTCGCGGGTGCGGTCGAGCAGGCCGTCGACGGCGGTTTCGCGGTAGCAGGCCGTCATGGCGTCGAGTGCCGATTTGTCGACCGGGCCCAGTGATACGGGGGAAGCCGGGAGTGCGCGGAAGGCGTCGACCGGAATTTCGGTGTGCTCGATGACGCCGGACTGCTCCCAGCCACGGCCGCGGTAGAGCGCCGGGACCGTGGTGAACAAAGTGGACAGTGGCTGGCCGTCTTCGCGCATCGTGGCGAGCGCCGCGTCGAGCAGGCCGCTCGCGACGCCTTTGCCCCGGGCGTGCGGGTCGACCGCGACTGTGGCGAGGCCGCCCATGGGGACGACCCGGCCGCCGAAGTACTGGCCGAAGCGGCGGATCCGCAGGTAGCCGTGGACGCGGCCTTCTTCGGCCACGAGACGGCGTTCGTCCGAAGAAGGCCACGCGGTCGGGCGGGGATCGCTGCTGCCGAACGCGATCCGTCGAAGCCGCCAGACGGCTTCGAGGTCGTCGTCGATCGCTTCGCGGATGATCACGTGCCGAGGTCCGGGTAGCTGTTGCCGCAGTCTTCGCACTTCAAGGACTCGTTCAGCCGGAAGCCGCACGAGCACACCCAGCCCTTGTGGCGGGCAGGGTTGCCCGCGACGAAGGAATGCGCCGGGACGTCGCGGGTGATGACCGAACCCGCCGCGGCGAAAGCGTACGAGCCGATCTCGGTGCCGCACACGACCACGGTGCCCGCGCCGAGCGAGGCGCCGCGACGGACCACAGTGGACACCAGCTCGTCAGGGCCCTTGCGGATGTGTGCGCGGGGGCGCAAATCGTTGGTGAACAACACGTTCGGGCCGAGGAAGACCTCGTCCTCACA
Source organism: Amycolatopsis sp. NPDC059657 (assembly GCF_042734395.1). Classification (NCBI taxonomy): domain Bacteria; kingdom Bacillati; phylum Actinomycetota; class Actinomycetes; order Pseudonocardiales; family Pseudonocardiaceae; genus Amycolatopsis; species Amycolatopsis sp. NPDC059657. The sequence goes on from NZ_JBHWEB010000082.1 coordinate 14,906, forward strand.
GGTCACGCCGCTGAACACCAGCGTGCCGTTCTTGACGGTCACCCGGTCGCCCAAGACCGCGCCGTCCTCGACGAACGCGCCGTCGCAGATGTTGCAGTCCTTGCCGATCTTCGCACCGGGGAGCACGTGCGCGAACGCCCACACGCGGGTGCCCTCGCCGACCTCGTCGCTTTCGCAGAGGCCGTTCGGATGCACGCGAACTCCGGTCATCGGACCGCCTTCTTCAGTGCGTCGACCACGTACTCCTGCTGAGCCTGCGTGATCTCCGGGAACAACGGCAGCGACAGTAACTCGCCCGCGGCGCGTTCGGCGACCGGGAACGCGCCGGTGCCCTGACCGAGTGAGCTGAACGCGCCGTTCAGGTGCACCGGGGTGGGGTAGTGGATGCCGGCGCCGATACCCGCCGCGTGCAGCTCGCCGAGCACGCGATCGCGGTCGGCGACGCGCACGACGTACAGGTGCCAGACCGGCTCGTTGCCGTCGAGCACGACCGGCGTGCGCACCCCGGGTACCTCGCTGAGCAGCGCGGTGTACCGGGACGCGGCTTCGCGGCGCGCGGTGTTCCAGCCTTCCAGCCGACGCAGTTTCGCCGACAGGACGACCGCCTGCAGCGTGTCCAACCGGCTGTTGAACCCCAACGTCGGGTGCTCGTACTTACGCGGCGAACCGTGCGCGCCGAGCAGCCGGACCTGGGTCGCCAGCTCCTCGGAGCCGGTCAGCACCGCGCCCGCGTCCCCATACGCGCCAAGGTTTTTGCCGGGGTAGAAGCTCGTGGCGGCGATGTCGCCGAGCCCGCCCGCGGTGACACCGTGCCGCCGCGCGCCCTGCGCCTGCGCGGCGTCTTCGAGCACCGGAACGCCCAGGTCGCGCAGCTTCTCGACCGGCGCGGTCTGACCGTAGAGGTGCACGGGGACGAGCGCCTTGGTCTTCGGGCCGACCCGCACCTGGTCGACGTCGATCAGCAGCGTGTCCTCGACGCAGTCGACGAGTACCGGGGTCGCGCCGGTACGCGCCACGGCCTCAGCGGTCGCGATGAAAGTGTTGGCAGGCAAGACACATTCGTCGCCGGGGCCGACGCCGAGCGCGCGTAGCGCGAGCTCCAAGGCGTCCGTGCCGTTGGCGACGCCGACGCAGTGGCCGACCCCGGAGTACGCGGCGAACTCGGCCTCGAAGGCGCTGACCTGCGGCCCGCCGACGAACGCGGTGTTCTTCAGCACCTCGGCCCAGCCGACGGCCACCTCGTCGGCCACCTGCTCCTGCTGTGCCGCCAGATCGACCAGCGGTACTGAGGTCATCTCAATTCTCCTTGCGGTGAGCCAAAACCGGCGTGGCGTTGGCGTCGTCGGTACGGGCGGTGCCGCGGAACTGCTGGATCTTGCGCTGGACCTTGTAGCCGAAGAGCCCGGCCGCGCTGCGCGCGCTGTCCGCGGCCAGCCGTGGCCGTGGCGTCGGCTGCGCGAGCGCCGCCGAGTACACGCGCTCGAGGAACTTGGCCGCGCCACGCAGGCTGAACCGGTCGACGACCAGGTCGCGCGCGAACCCGCCGAGTTCGGCTCGGCGCCCAGGCGAGTCGACGAGCGTGTCGAGCGCCTCCCGCAGCGCGGTGACGCCCGCGCCGCGCGAACCCGGCCCCTGGCCGTACCAGCCGGCCTGCAGGAAAGTGCTCGCAGTCTGCGGCGTCAAAAGCTCGCTGTAACCCTGCTCGCCGACCACGACGAGCGGCTTGCCGAACGACATGCCGCGCAGCGCCGAGCCGCCCATCCCGATCAGGATGTCCGCCGCCGCGTAGGCGGGCCGAGGGTCGGCGACCTCGCCGGTGAGCGTGACGACCTCGTACCCGGCCGCGTCGTTGGCGCGTGCCGCTCGCGCGGCGACCTCGTCGCGGCTGCGCCCGTCGCCGACGATCGCCAGCCGCAGCTTGCGGCCGGCGCTGGCCAGCTGACCGGCCGCGTCACAGGCCGCGAGCAGGCCTTCGAGCTTCAGCTCCGGTACCAGGCGGCAGACCATCGCGATCAACGTGACGTCGTCGTCGAAACCGTGCTCGGCACGGAACGCCGACCCGTCGACCTCGGGGTGGTCGCCGTCGGTGTCGACCGGCGGCTCGAGCAGCGAGACCCTGGTGTGCCCGGCGGCGACGGCCGCCTCACGGATCTGCTCGGTGCCGACCAGCAGCGGGACGGTCCGCGGGAAGAACGGCACGACCGACATCGACAGCACCGTGCCGACCAGCGCGCCGCGCCCGAGCCCCGTCGCCGCGAGGCCTTCCAGCACCGGCGGCCACTCGTAGCCGTGCACGAGGTCGATGTCGCGGTCGGCGATGATCTCGGCGATCTGCCGTGACACGCCCCGCGACGGACGGCGCCGCTCGGCCGGGATCTCGTGGTGCGTGAGCCCGAGCTCGTGGACGTACTCGACCAGCGGGCCGGGCTCGGAGATCACGTCGACGGAATGGCCGAGATCGCGGACGGCGCCGGCCAGCTGCAGCGCGTTGAGCTGCGAGCCGCCGATCTCCATCGCGTGCGGGTAAACCAGGATTCTCATCGGGGCTCCACCCTCAGCAGCAACGCCTCTTCGGCTTCGGTCACCGGACGTCCGCAGGTCAGCAGCTCGCCGACCTTCAGCCCGCCGGTCTGCAACGCGACGATCGGGTCAGCGCCGACGGCGGACGGCAGGATCCCCATATGCCCGGGATCGGGTGCCGACGGCGGCCAGAACGCCTGGTCGTCGCGGTCGATGTCACCCCAGAACTGGATCAGCACAGCGCCCGGGTGCTCTTCGCGGATTCGCTTGACCGCCGCGGAATCGAGCACCGGTTTGGGACCGGGCGAGAGCGCGACGATGACCGCGTCCAGCCGCCCCGAAGGCGCGCCGTCGAGATTCACGGCCGTGGTGATCTGACCGCCGAGCGCGGTGATGCCCTGCTCGATGTCGGAGGCGAACACGTTGTCGCACAACAGGAACACGCGGCTGCCGAGCACGGGAACGCCCGCGTCGAGCAGCTGCTTCACGGCCATCACGCCGGAGTACGCGAACACGCCGATCAACGGGTTGTGCTCGTTCGGGCCCGCGACATGGACGCCGCGCGCGTGACACGCGTCGAGGTCCACCTCACCGGGGCGCAGCTCCCAGGGTTCGTACATCAGGCTGATCGCGGAACCCGGTCGCAGCCACGAGATCGTCTCGGCGTCGAGCGGCCGTAGATGCCCGCTGTTCGTCACGACGTCCGCGCCGTCGAACAGCGCGGCGTCCTTGACTCGGCTGAACCGCACCCGCACACCCGCACGCGTGGCCAGCCGGATGATCGCATCCTCGGCGTCCTGCGCGGAGCCGTACCGGCTGTCCTTCGACAGCGCGCGGACCTCGACGGCGCCCGCCATCGCGGCCAGCAGTGGCGTCACGGCGTACGCGCCGGTCGCCGCTTCGGTCACGACGACCCGGCCGCCGAGATCGAGTCCCATCCGCTCGACCGCTTCGGCGCACAGCGCCAGCAGGCGATCCGGATTTCCCCCCGCGCTCATCAGACCGTGGCCGGTTCGAGCGCCGCCGCCAGCACGTCCACGATCCGCACCTGGTCGGCGTCGGTCAGCTCGTGATGCAGCGGCAGGATCAGCGACCGGTTGGTCAGCCGTTCCGTCGACGGCAGCGCGACATGCGGGTGACCCGCGTACGCCGGTTCGAGATGCGAGGCCATGATCCCGCGGCGCGCGGAGATGCCCTCGGCCGCGAGCTGCGCCAGCACGTCGTTGCGCTCGACCGGCACATCGTCGTCGAGCAACACCCAGAACGCCTGGAAGTTCGTTGTCCCGTAAGCGGGATCCCGCACCGCGCGCACGCCGGGCACCTTCGCCAGCAGCTCGTGATACCGCGCGGCGAGCGCACGCCGCTGCTCGACGAGCGCGGGTAGTTTCCGCAGCTGGACCAGGCCGATCGCGGCCTGGATGTCGGTCATCCGGTAGTTGAAGCCGGTTTCGAGGTACTGCTCGACGATCGCCTTGCCCGCCGCCGCGTGCCGGTCCGCCGCCGAGACGCTCATGCCGTGCTCACGCAGCCTGCGCATGCGCGCGGCCAGGTCGGCGTCGTCTGTGGTGATCATGCCGCCCTCACCCGTGGTGAGCAGCTTGCGCGGGTGGAACGACCAGGCGGCCAGCGCACCGGCGCCGACCGGCCGGTCACGGTAGGTCGCGCCCGCCGCGCAGGCCGCGTCCTCCAGCACCGGGATGTCACCGCAGGCCGCGCGGATCGCGTCGACGTCGGCGGGCAGACCACCCTGGTGGACCGCCATGACGACCTTGGTGCGCGGGGTGAGCACGGCGGCGACCGTCTCGGCCGTCAGGTTGCCGGTGACGACGTCGACGTCGGCGAACACCGGCGTAGCGCCGCAGTAGCGAACGGCGTTCGCGCTCGCGATGAAGCTGAACGAGGGCACCACCACCTCGTCGCCAGGTCCGACGCCGAGCACGTACAGGCCCAGGTGCAGCGCGGTCGTGCAGGACGAGACCGCCACCCCGTGCGCGGAGCCGGTGTGCGCGGCGAACGCCTGCTCGAACTCGGCCACGCGGGGGCCCTGTGCCACCCAGCCGGAGCGCACCGCTTCCGCGACCGCCTCGGCCTCTTCTTCACCCAAGAACGGCCGCATCACCGGAATCAAGTCGGCTCCCCTTTTGTCGTTTACTCGAATACGGAATCGGTGCCGTGACGGCCGTTGTTACGAGCGCTTCAGCCCGAGCAGCCCGGCGAGCTTCTCGGCGCGCGCCGACCACGAGTGCGCACGCGCGACCCCGCGGCGCACCGACACCGCCGCGGGATCCCGCGCCTCCTTGGCCGCTGCCAGCACCGCTTCGGCGAATGCCGCGGGACCGTCGGCCAATCGGATTTCCCCGGTCTCGTCGGCGAGCCGCCTGCTCGCCGGAAGCTCGCTGCTGACCACCGGTTTCCCGGCGGCGAGGTACTCCAGCGTCTTCAGTGGGAAGGAGGCGCGGTTGAACGCCGAGTCCGCGTACGGGGTGAGCCCGACGTCGAACCTGGCGAGATATGGCAGCAGGTCGTCGAACGGCACGGCGCCGACGTAGTGCACGTTTTCCCTGTCCAGCAAGGAATCCACGCGTGCCGGATGCCAGGCAGGATCGCGCGGCCCGACCAGCAGCAGGCCGATCCCGGTGTCCGCGACGGCTTCCAGCAGCTCCAGGTCGATCCGGTCGGACAGCTGGCCGGACAATCCCGCGACCGGAGTCGGAAAGCCGTCCGGCAACGCGGCACGCTCGACGTCGGCGAGGTACGCGTCCGGCGCGCAGCCGTTCGGGAACAGCATCGGCTCCGGACCGAGGCCACGCCAGCGCGCCGCCAGTTCCGGGCCGACCGCCAGCACGAGATCCGCGCGCCGCAACGACTTCCGTTCCTCGCGGGCCACGCGGTCGCGGTCGAGCCGCATCAGCTCGGCGCCCGCGACCCAGTCGTCCGTCCCATAGAGAACGTCCATAGTGGACGAACCCCAGCGGCCGAGCACGTCGTGCGGTGAGCACGCCAGCACCGCGCGCGGCCGCCTGCGCAGCCGCCACAGCGCCCATGCCAGCTGGGCACGCACCAGCGGCCAGGTTGTCGACCGGATGCCGGGCCTGGTCAGGCCCGGCAACGCGACCGGCGTGAGCCGTTGGATCCCGGCGGCGACCTCCCGCAGCACGGGACGCCACTGCCGACCGGCGGCCGCCGCGACCCCGCGATAGCGATCGGGGGTCGCGGGGGACACCGGCGGGTCGACCCACAGGATGTCCGCGTACTCCAGCAGCGCTTCCGCCAGCTGGCGTTCGGAGCCCTTGACCCCGTCCCACGTCACCCCCGAGACGACGACCACCAGCCGCCGCCCCGTGGAACCCGTATCCGTCATGCGCCCGGCGAGAACACGACATCGACCCAGTAGTTGCCGCCTCGGTAGGTCGAGGTCGGGAAACCAGGCCCCACCTTGTACACCCCGTTCGGCGTGTCGCCTCCGGTCGCCGGCGCGCTCAGCGGTGCGCTGCTCACCCCGGTCTGCTCGAAGTAGAACGCGTTCGCGGAGTAGTGCCCGTTGGGCGCGGTGTACGAAGCGACGTAGCTCTGACCGGCCGTGATCGCCACCGGTGTGCTGAACGTCAGCGTCTGCCAGCCCGAAGCCGTCTCACCGGAGAACGTACCGGTCGCCAGCTGTGTGCCGTCCGTCGTCCACAGTGAACCGGTGTGCGTACCGGTGTTGCCCGTTCCCTTGTAGAACTTGACGCCAGTGACGGTGCCGTTGACCGAAGAGCTGAACCGGACACCCAGTTCGAGTGAGGTCGCTTCGTCCGCCGAAAGGATCGTCGGAGTCGTCGCCGCACTGAACAGTGTGCAAGGACAGGTCTGCGTCGCGGCCGTGGTGAAGGTCCACGTCGACGCCGCGGGCATCGGGTTGCCGTTCGCGTCGGCGATCTTCATGCTCGCCGCGTAGGTCGTGCCCGCCACCAATCTGGCGGCCGGTGTCCACGTCACCGTCTTCTGGTCCGCGGACAGCGCGAGCGAGCCGGACAGTTTCGCCGAGCCGGGATCCGTCAGCGAGAACTGCGCGCTGGTGAGGTCCACCGGTTCGCTGAACGTGGTGCTGACCGTGCCCGCCAATGGCGTTCCGGTGGCGCCGGGCGCCGGAGTGCGTGTCGTGATCGTCGGCGGCGTGGTGTCGCCGTTGAGACCGTTCTGGAAGATCACGTCGACCCAGTAGTTGCTGGCCCGGTAGGTCGACGTCGGGAACCCGCCGCCGACGGCCGCCTTGTAGACGCCGTTGCCGCCGTCCACACCGTCCGCCAGGCCGTGGATCGCCTGGTACGACTTCTCCGTGTCGAACCCGCCGTTGTCACCGGCCGGATGCCCGTTCGGCGCGTAGTAGGAGACCACGTACGTCGTGTTCGCCTGCACGTTGACCGGGGCGCTGAAGTTCAGCGTCTGCCAGCCGACCGCGGACTCACCGGTGAACGTGCCGGTGGCGAGTCGCGTCCCGGTCGAGGACCACAGTGAACCGGTGTGCGTGCCGGTGTTGCCGGTGCCCTTGTAGAACCGGACGCCGAGCACCTGGCCCTTGGCGTCGAACCGCACCTTGGTGCCGAGTTCGAGCGCCGCCGAGTCGTACGGGTCGGCCGGGTTCGCCGGATGCGTGAAGTCGTCCCAGATCGTGCACGGACAAGCCGCCGGTCGTGGCGAACCCGTCTTGAACGTCCAGGTCACCACGTTCGCCTGATTACCCGAGGCGTCGGAGGCGCGCATCGTCGCGGTGTAGGTCGTGCCCGGGTCCAAAGTGGAGCTCGGGGTGAACGTCACCTTGCCGCCTGCCACCGAGATCGACCCGGCTTCCGAACCGCCGGAGTAGGTCAGCGAGAACGACACCGAACCCGGCGCGATGTTCTCGTCGTAGGTGACCGAGACCGGAGAACTCAGGCCGACCGAGCTCTCGCCGGTCGCCGGCGAGGTCGACAGCATCACCGGTGCGCGGGTGTCCGGGCCGGGGTCGAGCGCCCAGACCACGTCCACCCAGTAGTTGGTGTCCGCATAGGACTGGTTCGGGAACCCGGTGGAGCCGAAGCGGAACACACCGTTGGGACCGTCGACGCCGCTCTTCAACGCGGTGAGCGGATCCAGCGACGCGCTCTTGTCCGTGAAGTAGGAGACATCGGACGCGTAGTGCCCGGTCGGCGCGTAGTACGAGGCGACGTACGTGGTGCCTGCGGTGACCGGCACCGAGGTCGGCAGCGCGAGTGTCTGCCAGCCGTTCGTGGTCTCCCCGACGAAGGTGCCGGTGCCGAGCAGCTGCCCGCCCGCGGTCCATAGTGAACCGGTGTGCGCGCCGGTGTTGTTCGCGCCCTTGTAGAACTTGATGCCGCGCACGTAACCGTCCGAGCTGGCGCGGAACTTCACGCCGACCTCGACCGGGCCGTTGTCGGCCGTCGAGGTGGTGCCGGGCACCGTCTGGTCGGTCCAGATGCTGCACGGGCAGGTCCTGGCGTTGACCGTGATCTGGGCCGACACCGCGGTGGACAGGTTCGCGGAGTCGTCGACCGCGCGCGCCTTCATCACCGGTGTGCCCGCGGTGGCAGGCACGAACGTGTAGCTCCAGCTGGTGCTGCCCGCGTTCCAGGTCGCCGAATGCCAGGTGGCGCCGTTGTCGGTCGACACCTCGACGCCCGCGACCTGGCCGCCGCCGTTGTCGACGACGGTGCCGGAGAACGAGTAGTTGTTGCCGACGGTGGTCGGCGGGGCGCTGGTGATGGCGACGGTCGGCGCGAGCGTGTCGAGGCTCGCGGTCGCCGGGGTCAGCCCTGCCTGCAGCGTTCCCGCCTGCACGCCCATGTCGGCCAGCAGGTTCACGGTCGCCTGCTTGATCCGGACGTCGGAGGTCGGGCCGCTCCCGTTCTCACCCTCGAACGCGTGCTGGTCGTCGAGACCCCACGCCCACTGCACGGTGCCCGCGCCGAACACGAGCGCGCCACTGGGCTGGTGGCGGTAGTAGGTGAGCGCGTGCGTCTTCGTGCCGGTGCCGTAGAGGTCGCCGTAGTTCTTGAGTACGTAGTTGCCTTGGGTGATGTTCACCGTGGTGCGCGAGAGCTGGGCGACGCCTGGCGGCTGGAAGCCGTTGTCCTCAACGGTGTCCCACTCGTAGCCGAGCGTGCCCTGCGCGAAGGTGTAGACGTTGCCCGGCGCCATGGTCGCCAGGGGAGTGCCGCGCCACAGTCGCATTTTCCCGTACGCCGTCGGCACGCTCATCGCGTCCGTCCGACGGCCGTTGACCGTGAAGATCTGGCCGAGCAGTGAGTTCTCCGGCTTGCCTGCGTCGGACGGCGGGCTGAAGCGCGGGTCACGCCAGGTGCCGGTCCAGGCCGGGTCCGGGTCGATCTTGGCGTTGGCCTTGGTCTCCTTGTAACAGACCACCGTGCGCCAGTCGTTTGTGGACTGTCCCATGGCGGGTTCCCAGCGGGTCTTCCAGAAGATCTCGTTGCCGGTGAAGAACGCCATGTTGACGCCGGCGGCACGCGCGGCCTCGACGTTGTTCCGCTGCTCCGCCGACCAGTACTCGTCGTGGCCGACCGCCATGAACACCTTGTGGTTCTTGATCAGGCTGCCGCGTCGTGCCGAGTCGGTGTCCGTCGTGTAGCTCATGTCGTAGCCGTTGGCCTCGAGGAACTTCAGCATCGGGACTTCGGCGTTGAAGATGTAGTTGTCGTCGCCCTGGCCGTACAGCGGGCGGTTGTAGCTCACCTTGTACGCGGAACCCTGTGCGCCGGGACCGGTGCCGCCGTAGAGGCTGTTGCCGCCCTGTCCGGAGTAGACGGTGCCGTTCGGCGCGCGCCCGGTTTGCCCGCCATAGGCGTTGTAGGCCTGCCAGGTCGAATCCGACGTCTGGAACAGGATCTTCGAGGTGCTGGTGTCATCACGGATGACGAAGGCGATCTCGTTCTCGCCGCCGGTGTCGTCACGACGCAGAACGGCGTAGTAGAGCCCGGAAACGGCGGTCGACGGCACGTTCCAGGTGACAGAGGGCGCCCAGTTGCCGCAGTCGACGAGGCCGGTGGACGGCTCGGACTGGCAGGCGGGCTGCACCTGTGCACCGGTTCGTGCAAGCGTCTGCACGAGCCGCGCGCCCGCGTTGTTGTAGTAGCCCAGGCGGAAGATGTCGACGTGGTAGTTGACCGCGTTGGTGTTCACCTTGAACGTGACGGTGCCGCCTGGCGCCGAGCTGATGTCCGTGGTGAAGCCGTGGATGGTGTCGTCGTAGGACTGGACCATCCAGTTCGGCGTGCCGGTCTGCGTGTTCTCGCAGGCGACCTTGTTGGTGACGGGCGCCGTGCACGGCGCGGCCGCCGCCGGTGTGGCCAGCAACGTCGAAGCGGGCACGGCCATCACCAGGCCTGCCACTACCCCCATGGTCGCGGAGAGCGCTGTCCCCCGTGCGGTCCGGCCGCGTCTGAATCCGGGCAGCAGCCGAAATGGGAACGATAGCATCACAATTGCTCCAGTCACCGTATTCGGTTCCCGCATCTGGTCGGTTGCGAAATCGACGGTGACCGCACCCTCGTTACAGAATTCCAGCGTCAGCGGGTTTTTCAACTGCCACAGTTCGGTAACGCACTAATTCGCGCATGCGTCTTCACGCATTGTTCTCGTTAACGTTCGCCGGTGAATTCCCACAGCCGGGTTGTCCCGCACCAGCCGCCGATCAGGTGACGTTCCGCGGCGCCAGCGCCGGAGACTCCGGATCGAGCACCTCGACGCGCAGATCGATCGACGCCTTGTCCACACAGCTGCCCGTTCGGGCATCCCAAATCCAGTGGTGGCGGGGACATTCGATCTTGCCGTCGCCGATATCGGCGAACGTCAGGTCCTCGCCGGCGTGCGGGCAGAACCGCTGGATCCGCAAGCCATCGCGCTCGATCGTCTCGGTGTTCTGCCGCTCACGGAGCATCTGCATGGTCTGCGCCGGGTGGTTTCCGTAACGGAGCAGTCCCATGAATGTGAGATCGAATACATCGGGCTCGCGGTGCAGTCCAAGGCGCATCGAAAGCAGCGCCTCTTCCCAGCCGGTCTTACCGTCCACGATCAGCCTAAGCACCCTCGGTGACACGAGGAGCGTGTATGCGGGGTCATACGGCTCTTCGCCCTCGATGACGAAGTGCTCGGCCAGCCTGCCCAGCCGGATGTCCCAGTTTTCCGTGCCCGCGATCAGCCGGATGTCCTTGCTGTAGTCGCCGAGGAATCGCTTGTTCCACTGCTGCAGCGTGCCGAAGTACTGCTTGATCTCTTCCATCGTGACGTGCGGCTCTGGACCGGCGTAGTACGCCTCCCACTCGTCACGCCGCCGCTCGCGGTACGCGTCGATGTCTTCGTCCAGTTTGGACCCGGGCCGCCGATTGGCACGAGCTTTGCCCGAGTCGATCTCGATGTGATCCCCTGGCCCGATCCTGAAGACCTCGGTGTCCGGGCACGCCTTGGCGAACTCCTCCGCCACCTGGTCCCACACCGGGAAGATGGTGGAGTCGCGGTCGTTGTACTCCGCCAGCTCGGGGTCGAGGAAACAGGCAGGGCCCGCCGATGGCAGGAACGCCTTGGCGCCGGTCAGCTCGACCTTGCGGTACAGCGTGTCCATGAGGTCGTCTCGGACGCCTGCCACCTTGTCCGCCATCACCCGCGCGGGGTAGTCGTAGCAGTTCGGGTACCACATGGCGCCGGAGAACTGCGCCGCCAGCAGATCGATCTCGGACGGCAGCTCGGACATCGGGGTGTTGCAGTCGTTGAGGTCCAGGAACCGGTAGCCGCCGATGTCGACCAGTAGCCCGCTGTCCTCCTTGTGACTGGTGTCGAGGTAGATCGTCACCGTGAAGCCGTCGGCGAGCTCGTAGGACTCCCTGTGGTCCAGCGCGATCACGTTCTCGAAGCCCAGTGCCTTGAACCGCTTCACCATGATCTTCGAGCGGTACTTCGCCACCAGGACGGTGATGTCGCGGGGGAGCTGGTCCAGCAGCTTCTCGTCGAAGTGGTCCTCGTGCGCGTGCGACACGTAGAGATAGTCGAACCCGCCGTCGACCACGTCCGGTAGCAGCGCGCGGTTGTCCGGGTACGGGAACCACGACTGCAGGAACGCCGGGTAGAACCACGGGTCCATCAGCAGCCTGGTGCCCGCGTGCTCGACGACGAAACCGGCGTGCCCGAGATAGCGGACGCTGGACATGTTTTGTTCTCCCCCATCGCTCATGTGTTGGCGGTGCTCCTGTCACTCATGCGTTCGCGGTGCTCTTGGTCCACCACTCGACCAGGCCGCGCAGGCCCTCGTCGAGCCCGATCTCCGGCCGCCAGCCGAGATCGCGGGCAGCGGCCGAGATGTCCGCGAGCCTGCGCGTCACCCCGCCCGTCTTACGTTCCGGGCCGTGCTCCGGCTCGAGGTCGGAGCCCATCACGGCGAGCAGCGCCACGGCCAGCTCACGCAGGCTGGTCTCCTGAGCGCTCGCGATGTTGTACACCGTGTCGGTGACGTCGGCCCGCGCGGCGAGCAGGTTCGCCCGCGCGATGTCGTGCACATGCACGAAGTCCATGGTCTGCGCGCCGTCGCCGAAGATCAGCGGGGCCTCGCCGCGCGTGACGCGCTCCATCCAGCGGATGAGCACCTCGGTGTACAGGCCGTGCACGTCCATCCGCGGTCCGTAGACGTTGAAGTACCGCAGCGCGACGTAGTCGAGGCCGTACATGGCGTGGAAGCTGCGCAGCATGCCTTCGTTGAACGCCTTGGCGGCGCCGTAGAAGGTGTCGTTGTTGTACGGGTGGTGGCGCTCGGTGGTCGGGAAGACCTCGGCGAGCCCGTATACCGACGCCGTCGAGGAGGTCACGACCTTCTTGACGCCCTTGGCCGCGGCTGCCTCGTAGACGGTGAACGAACCGTCCACCAAGGACTCGAGCGCCAGCCTCGGCTGCTCGGCGCACTGGGTGATCCGCAGCGCGGCGAGGTGGAAGACGACGTCCTTGCCCTCGGTGAGCTCGTGCACCAGTCCGGGGTCGTTGATGTCGCCCTCGACCAGCTGGACGCGGTCACCGGCTTCGGCGAGGTTCTCGCGACGGCCGCGCACCAGGTTGTCCAGCACCACGATCTCGGCCGCGCCCGCCGCGGCGAGCTGGTCGACCACCGCCGAGCCGATGGTCCCGGCCCCGCCGGTGACCAGGAACCGCTGTCCTTCGATCGGCTGCGCCGTGGTCATACTCGCTCCTCTTGTTTGACGTCGACGAAGACGCCGCCTCGGCGCAGGCTTTCCGACGCCGCTTCCAGCAAGGCGAGCACCCGCAGCCCGGAATGGCCGTCCGTGAGTGGCCGCCGATCCTGGGTGATCGACTCCGCGAACTCGGCCATCACCGCACGCAGTGCCTCACGCTCACCGAGTGCCGGCGCGACCATGTCGCCGACGCGGTAGGACACGATCGTCCGCGCCCGCTTCTCTTCGGCGAGTTCATCGGCAGGACACTTGTCGACGCCTCTGTCGTAAATGGACAGTCGCTGACTCGGGTTGAGGTCATCCCAAACGACCGTCTTGGCCGATCCGCCGATGACCATCGTCCGGATCTTCGTCGGGGAAAGCCAGTTCGCGTGCACGTGAGCCATGCCACCATGGCTCAGCCGCAGCGTGAGGTGCGCCACACAGGCCTTTCCGGCGCCGATCGGGTCGGAGCCGTGCGCGGCGACCTCGGTGACGTAGACGTCCTTCGGCAGGATCGCGTCGAAGATCGACAGATCGTGCGGCGCCAGGTCCCACAGCACGTCCACGTCGGGCTGGACGAGCCCGAGGTTGATGCGCACCGAGTCGAGGTACTGGATGGTGCCGAGCTCGCCGCTGGCGATGATCTCGGCCAGGTGCCGCACGGCGGGTGTGTAGCAGAAGGTGTGGTCCAGCATCAGCTTCAGGCCACGGGAATCCGCGGCCTCGACCAGCTTGCGGCCGTCCTCGTAGTTGGCTGCCAACGGCTTTTCGACCAGCACGTGCTTGCCTGCTTCGAGCGCGGCCATCGCCACCGGCAGGTGGGAGGCGGCAGGTGTCGCGATGGCGACGGCGTGCACCGCCGGGTCGGCGAGCACCTCTTCGAGCGAGTCGGACACCCGCACAGTCGAATAGCCGCCCAGCACCCGGCGCGCGCGTTCGGCGTCGAGGTCACACAGATATTCGAGTTTGAGTCCGGAAGTTGCTTGCGCATTCCGGACGAGGTTGGGTCCCCAGTAACCGGCGCCGATAACGGCAAGCCCGATGGCGGCAGACAAAACGATCCCCGTTTTCCCGGGCACGAACGGCCACGACGCTCGTTGATTCGCAGAGTCACCGCCCGCTGTTACAACTCACCCAACTGCGTGATCCGTTGGTGGGTGTAACGACGCGTGGCGAATGGGCGAATCATGGTTAGCCGCGGCCGCCCACGCCACGCCTGAAGCGAGGATCCGCAATGACGACAAAGCACCTCCTCCGGCGCACTCGCGCCGTCGCCGGCTTGGCTCTCCTCACCGGGGCCGGGTCGGTGCTCACCGCTGTCCCCGCGCTCGCCGACCCGCTGCCCGAGGTCTCACTGAGCGTTTCGCAGTCGGTCGTTCACCCCGGCGACACCTTCACGGTCACCGAGACGATCAACAACATCAACGACTTCACCGTGCTCCACCCGGCGGCCGTGCTGGTGACGCTGCCGGACGCGCTGCAGACCTACGCGTCGTTGCAGAGCTGTTCCGGTTCGGTCGCGGGCTCGTGCGTCGCGACCAGCGACGGGTACAAGTTCGTGCTCGCCGAGGCGATGGATCAGCACACCGGCGGCGTCACGTCGTTCACCTTCAAGGTCGCCGACAACGCACCCGACCTCACCGAGACGCTGCGCGGGCAGCTGGTCGGCAGCAACTACGCGTCGGAGCCGGTGACCGGCCCGACGATCACCATCGACGCGAGCGCCGACGTGGCCGTCTCGGTCAACGTCACCCCGCGACCCGGTCTGCTCAGCGGCCGGTTCGACTTCGCGGTGAAGGTCACCAACGGCGGCCCCGGCATGGTCCGTAACGCCAAGATCACGACGACACTGCCGCTCGGCCTGTCCGGCAACGCCAGTGGCGCTTGCGCTCCCAGCACGGGCAAGGTCGTATGCACGTTCAACGGGGTGGCGAACGGCGCCAGCTCCACGGCGAACTTCTCGGTCCCGTTCGGACTGCTGACCGTCGGCCTGCCGTTCCAGTTCAAGACCTCGCGCACCTCATCGGACTCGCGTGACCCGAACGCGGCCAACGATTCGGTGACGACGACCTGCACGGTGGTCACCCCGTTGCTGGTGAACTGCTACCAGGGCGGCGGCGGTGCCGCCCAGGTCGCGGCTTCGGTCATGCAGAGCTTCTCCAACCTGAAGGTCGTGGCGAAGAGCCTGAAGCCGGCCGTCCACCGCCGCTAAAGGACTTCGGTCAGATCCTTGACCGCCGCGACCTCGGCGGCATGGATCTCCCGAAGCCGCGAACCGAGGTCGGCGAAGATCCCGTTCACCTGTTCATCGGTGAACGGGATCTCTGCGTCGTAGTGCCCACGCACCCGCCACAGCTCGGCACCGGCCTCGGTGGCCGCCGCTACCCCTTCATCGCCACCGCGCACGCCGTTCGAGACGGTGGCGGTGAGGTCCCGCATCCACCCGAACTCGGTGACATGCTTGGGCAGCGCGGCTTCGGCGAACTCGTCCCACTGGGTCGCGATGGCCCGCCATTGCCCGGCCTGTTCGGTCAGCGCCTTGTTGTCCAGCAACGCGCCGGCCTCGGTGAGCGAGTCGGCGAAGAGGTCCCTCGAGTGTCCGCCGGTCATACCCGCGGTGGTGACGCCTTCCCAGACGGTCAGCAGCGCGCTGACCAGTCCACGCCTGGTGGCGAACACCGTCGGCCAGCCTTTGGGCCCGCGTTCGTCGGTCATCGACTTCGCCCAGCGATCCCAGGTCGGCAACGCGAACGAGGACGAGGTGCCGGAAAGCCTTTGCGCGCAATCGTTCAGCCCGGTGCGCACGGCCTTCTCAAGGTCTCCGACCGGCCCAGGCTCGATGCTGACGAGAAGGTTTTTGTACGACCCGACACGTGCGCGCGCGGCGTCGAACTTGGCACGCTCGACGGTGAACGGCTTGAGGTTACGGTCGTCGACGAGGACCTTGCCGTCCTCCTCGCCGTACGCGACCACGAAGTGGCCGCCGGCGCCGTTGAGCCTCTCTGGCAGATGCCAGTAGCCCAATGTCTGCCGATCAGGCAGCACGATCACCGGACGGTGTTCGGCGAGCTCGGCCGAAAGCCGTTTCGCCGCACCACGTTTCCCGCCGGTGGTGAGCACGGACGCCTTGAGCCCAAGTCTGTCTATTGTGGACTCAAGCCAGGCCTTGGGATACTGCCACTGGTTCCGGAAAGCGACGACCAGCGTCGCGTCCACCTCCCGCGCGAACTCGAAGAGGATGTACCCGGCCCCGATCCCACCCGAAGCCGCGAACACCAGCGCCTCGCTGACCTCGGCCCCCTGTGCGGCCAGCACATTGGCCACCGCCGCCACGTCAGCGTGTCTACCGCCTCTGAGCTGGTACTCGCTCTCCATACCCGGCATTTTGCCACGCTTTGGTCAAGGACTCGTGAGTGTTGCCGACGGTTCTAACAGCCCGCAACATTCACGACCTCTTGGCGTCAGAAGTCCTTGATCAGCGAAACCCTGCCGTGCAGCGGATCGCTTACATAGACCCATTTCGTCTTCTGGTCGACGGCGATGTCGCCGGGGTTGATGCCCAGCGGCAGCTCGCCGGCGAGCGCGCCGGACAGGCCGTCGAGCTTGACGATGCCGTTCGGCCCGCCGTTGGTGTAGATCGTGTTGGACCCTTCGTGCACCGCGACCGAGGACGCCTCGCTGCGCAACAAGATCGTCTTGCGCTCTGTCTTGCTGTTGCTGTCGACGAGTGACATGTGGTGGATGCCGGAGTTCGCGACGTAGATCGTGCCGCTCGCGCGGTGCACCGCGACACCGACCGGTTTACTGCCGACCGGCGCGCTGGCGATGAACGTGTTGGTGACCGCGTCGAACACCTCGACGCTGTCGGTGGCCGTGCTGGCGAACGAGACCAGCTTGCGGCCGGCGTCGACGGTGATGCCGGTGAGTGACTTCACCTTGCCGGGCACGAGCGTGAGCTGGGTGGCGCTGACCCCGTCGATCACCGAGACCGCGCCGGTGGTCCTGCTGCCCGCGTAGATCTTGTTCGCCGCCTCGTCGACGCCGACGGACGCCGTGCCCTCGCCCGTGCTGATCGTGCTGACCACGACGTTGTTGCCGGCGTCGACCACGGCGACCGTCCCGTTGGCCGGGTTCGCGACGTAGACCCGGTTGGTCGTGCTGTCCACGGCGATACCCGCCGGGTTGCCGCCGATCGGGATGATGGCCGAGATGGTCGCGCGGCGTGAGTCGATCACGGTGATCGCGCCGGTCGACGGATCGCTCACATACGCGAGCCCGGTGGCCGGGTTGACCGCGATCGACGCCGGCTCGCCGCCCACGTCGATGCTGATGACCTGCGAAGCCTGTGCCGGAGCGGCCAGCAGCGCGGTAGCCGCGAGCACCGCGGCAAACATCCGGAGCATCGACGCCTCACCCGTGGTCGGTGGTTCACTGATTGCGGATCGTCACCGTTGGACCCTAACCCCGGACGTCGCGCGGCAGCGGGTGAAGGAACTTCAGATCCCCCGATCGCGTTGTTTCCGGTGGGTAACCCACGGATCGGGCGAAAGGAGCGGGCACGAGTGCACAAGCATCAGAACGGACTCAAGACCGTGCTCCTGCTCGGCGCGCTGAGCGCGATGATCATCGGCGTCAGCTCGCTTTTCGGCCGGGGTGCGCTGGTCATCGGCCTGATCGTCGCGCTGGGCTTCAACGCCTTCGCCTACTTCAGCTCGGACAAGCTGGCGCTGCGCGCCATGCACGCCAGGCCGGTTTCCGAGGCGGAGCAGCCCGCGATGTACCGGATCGTCCGCGAGCTCGCGACCGCCGCCCGCCAGCCGATGCCGCGCCTCTACATCAGTCCCACGCAGGCCCCGAACGCCTTCGCGACCGGCCGCGACCCGCGTCACGCCGCGGTCTGCTGCACCAGCGGGATACTCGGCCTGCTCGATGAGCGCGAGCTGCGTGCCGTGCTCGGGCACGAGCTGTCCCACGTCTACAACCGGGACATCCTGATCTCCTGTGTCGCGGGCGCGATGGCCAGCGTGATCAGTGTCATCGCCAATATCGCGATGTTCACCGGCCTCTTCAGCGGCAACCGCGACGGCGACAACCCGTTCGTCGCCATCCTGCTCGTGCTGGTCGGCCCGATCGCCGCCGGAATCATCAAAATGGGGGTCAGTCGTTCGCGTGAATATCAGGCCGACGCCTCCGGCGCCGAGCTCACCGGCGATCCACTCGGCCTCGCGTCCGCACTCCGTAAATTGGAGCTCGGCACCCGCGCGGCGCCTTTGGTCGCCGAGCCGGCGTTGATCTCGCAGTCGCATTTGATGATCGCGAACCCGTTCCGCCCCGGCGAGTCGCTTTCGCGGATGTTCGCCACTCATCCGCCGATGGCCGAGCGCATCCGGCGCCTCGAAGAAATGGCGCACCGCCAGAGCTGACCCTTCTTTCACGGCTGCCGGAGCGGTTTGGTTCACCGCCTCGAAGAACATCCCGACCAGCGAAAATCCGGTCACGGATGGCGTAGGACCCGCCCCTCGATCGGCGGTATTCGGGCTGTGGTGCGGACCGGCACTTTGGGATTCATCCCCAGCAGCCCCCACCGCAGAGAAAGGTCCCCACTCGTCGTGGAATACAGTCTCATCCGCCGGATGGCCGCGGAACTGGCAGGTACGACCCTCTTGTGTGGTTTCGGTATCGGCGCGGCGGTGGCCGTCAGCGCGGCGAAGACCGGCGGTCCTGGACTATTGATGGTCGCGCTCGCACACGGTTTGGCACTCGCCGTCGCCATTTACGCTTTCGGCTCAGTTTCCGGCGCGCATTGCAATCCGACGGTCACGATCGCTTTGGCTTCTCGTGGCAGATTCCCGTGGCGCGAAGTACCCGGTTATATCGTCGCCCAAATAGCGGGCGGCCTGCTCGGCGCGTCGCTCGTTTACGCGTCCTATGGCGGCACAGCGATCGACGCCGGGCTCGGTGCGACCACCTACAGCGGCAACTTCGGGCACGCGCTCGTCGCCGAGGCGCTCGGCGCGGCCATCCTGGTCACCGCGGTCTTCGCGCTCGCCGTCTCGCCGACCGCGCCCAAGGGTGTCTTCGGCTTCGGCATCGGGCTCGCGCTGGCCACCCAGATCATGGCGTTCGGCCCGGCCAGCGGCGCTTCGGTGAACTTCGCCCGCACGTTCGGCCCGGACGCGGTTCTCTCGCTGGCAGGCGGCACGGTCGCCTGGGGCCAGCTGCTGGTCTATCTGATCGCCCCGATCGCGGGCGGGCTCATCGCGGCTCTGGTCGCCGACCGCGTCGGCTCGGCGGCAACCGTCGAGGAACCCGAAGTATTCCCGGCTCCCATGGTCTGAGAAGCACGTCCGGTCCGCCGAAAACGGGAGTTCACTGGGCCTATGGCTTCTTCGGAACTCCATTTCGGTGTGGCGATCGACGGCGCCGGGTACCACCCGGCCGCCTGGCGGGCCTCCGGTGTCGAGCCCGCCGCGCTCTTCACGTCGGCCCACTATCTGACCTACGCGCGGCTCGCCGAGTACGCGAAGCTGGACTTCGTCACCCTGGACGACTCGCTCGGTGTTCAGCCGGGCGGGTCGTCCGTTGTCCGTGGCCGGTTGGACGCGCTGCTCACGTTCGCCGCGCTCGGGCCGGTCACGCACTCGATCGGGCTGGTGCCGACAGTCACCACCACACACACCGAGCCGTTCCACGTCGCCACCGCGGTCGCGACGCTCGACTACGCCAGCCGAGGCCGCGCCGGCGTGCTCCTGATTCCATCCCGCACCGAGGCCGAGGCCAAGCACTTCGGCAGGCGCGCGTGGCCGTCGGAATCCGCGGCGAATGCCGAGAATGCCGATGTCGTCGACGTCCTCTACCGACTGTGGGACAGCTGGGAGGACGACGCGATCATCCGTGACGAGCCGACCGGGCGGTTCATCGACCGCGACAAGCTGCACTACGCCGACTTCGAAGGCCAGTTCTTCAGTGTGAAGGGCCCGTCGATCACGCCGAGGCCGCCGCAGGGTCACCCCGTGGTCATGAACGAGTTCGGACCCGACCTGGCCATGGACGGCGGCAAGGTGCTGGAGACCGTGTCGGTGTTGCTCGGCGAGACCGAGCAACACGCGCTCGACCGTCGGCAGCAGCTCGATTCCTTGTACGGCAAGGAGTTTCGACCGTCTGGTCGTGACTTCGTCGGCACTCCCGCAGCGCTCGCCGCCGCACTGCGGGAGTGGTCGGAGGGCCATGTCGACGGCTTCCTCATCCGGCCTGCCGTGCTGCCGGACGACCTCGAGCTGTTCGCCAACGAGACCGTCCCCGAACTGCGGAGCGCGGGTCTCGTCCGCGAGGACTACAGCGGCACCACGCTGCGCGAACACTTCGGCTTGGCCAAGCCGCCCAACATGTACCAGGGAGTGTGAGATGACCAAGCAGATCAAGCTCGCCGCCCACTTCCCCGGGGTCAACAACACCACCGTGTGGAGCGATCCGCGTTCGGGCAGCCAAATCGACTTCGCGTCCTTCGAGCACATGGCGCGCACCGCCGAGCGCGGCAAGTTCGACTTCATCTTCCTGGCCGAGGGCCTGCGCCTGCGTGAGCACGCCGGCAAGATCCTCGACTCCGACGTGGTCGGCAGGCCCAACACCACCACTGTGCTCGCAGCTTTGTCCGCGGTGACCACGAAGCTCGGCCTCGCCGGCACGCTGTCGTCGACCTTCAACGAGCCGTATGAGGTCGCCCGCCAGGTGTCCACTTTGGACCACCTGTCCGGTGGCCGTGCCGCGTGGAACGTGGTGACCTCGCCGGACGCCTTCACCGGCCAGAACTTCCGGCGCGGCGGCTTTCTTAAGCGCGAGGACCGTTACCAGCGTGCGGAGGAGTTCCTGACCACTGTCCGCGAGCTGTGGGACAGCTGGGCTCCGGACGCGTTCGTCGGCGACAAGGAGCAAGGCGTCTTCGTCCGAGAGGTCGGTCGCTTCGTCCACAGTGGACCGCAGTTCGACATCGAGGGCGAGTTCACGCTGCCGCGCACGCCGCAGGGACAGCCGATCGTGATCCAGGCAGGCGACTCCGACGAGGGCCGTGAATTCGCCGCCAAGTCCGCCGACGTCATCTTCTCCAGGCACGGCACCCTCGAGGACGGGCAAGCGTTCTTCGCCGACGTCAAGCGCCGTCTCGCGGCTTATGGGCGCTCACACGAGGACCTGCTGATCATGCCGGCGGCGACCTTCGTGCTCGGCGACACCGAGGAGGAGGCGCACGAGTACGCCCGCGAGATCCGCTACCAGCAGGTTCGCCCGGCGACCGCGATCCAGTTCCTCGAACAGGTCTGGCGCCGTGACCTCAGCGAGTACGACGCCGACGGGCCGTTGCCGGAGGTCGACCCCGATCCCGACGCCGAGCCGTTGACCTGGGGCAGGGTGCAGCACGACAAGGACAACCTGGAGACCGCGCGCAAGTGGCGAGCGCTCGCGGAGGAGAAGAAGCTCTCCATCCGCGAGCTCGTCATCGAGGCCACGACGCGCCAGCAGTTCATCGGCACGCCGCGGCAGGTGGCGCACACGGTCAACGACTACGTGCAGTCCGACGCGTCCGACGGCTTCGTGCTGGTGCCGCACCTGACGCCGGGCGGGCTCGACGAGTTCGCCGACAAGGTCGTCCCGCACCTGCAGGAGCTAGGCGTTTTCCGAACCGACTACACCGGGAACACCCTGCGCGAGCACCTCTTCAGCCGGTAGCGCCAGCCGTGCGCGCGACGTTCATCAGGTATTCGCCGTAGCCCGACTTGGCGAGCTTGCTGCCGAGCGCGAAGCACTGGTCGGCGTCGATGAAACCCATGCGCAGCGCGACTTCCTCGAGACACGCGATGCGCACACCGGTGCGGTGTTCGAGTACCTGGACGAAGGTGCCCGCCTCCAGCAGCGAGTCGTGCGTGCCGGTGTCGAGCCAGGCGAAACCGCGGCCGAGGTCGACCAGCGCGGCACGGCCGTCACGCAGGTAGGTCATGTTGACGTCGGTGATCTCGAGCTCGCCGCGCGGTGACGGCTTGAGCGCGCGTGCGATGTCGACGACCTGGTTGTCGTAGAAGTACAGGCCGGTGATCGCCTTGTTGGAGCGCGGCTTCGCGGGCTTTTCCTCGATGGAGAGCAGCTTGCCGTCCGCGTCGACCTCGCCGACGCCGTAGCGCTCGGGGTCCTTCACCGGGTAGCCGAACAGCACGCATCCATCCAATGTGGACACGGCGTTCTGCAGCCTGCTGGAGAAACCCTGGCCGTAGAAGATGTTGTCGCCGAGCACGAGCGCGACCTGGTCGTCACCGATGAAGTCGGCGCCGATGATGAACGCCTCGGCCAGCCCGTTCGGCGCGGCCTGCTCGGCGTAGGAGAGCTTGAGGCCGAACTGGCTGCCGTCGCCGAGCAGTTTCTCGAAGTTCGGCAGGTCGGCCGGGGTCGAGATGATCAGGATCTCGCGGATTCCGGCGAACATCAGCACCGAGATCGGGTAGTAGATCATCGGCTTGTCGTAGACCGGCAGCAGCTGCTTCGAGATCGCCTGGGTGATCGGATGAAGGCGCGTCCCGCTGCCCCCGGCCAGAACGATCCCCTTCATCGTGACTCCTCCTGTGTGGATTCCCCTTGGTGCGTTCACCCTACCGGGTCTCATTTACATACATACTGTTTGTATGTAACCATGGCTGGCATGACACACAAAGAGATCCGGCTGAGTCAGGGCTCCCTGCGGTACCGGGACGAGGGAGAGGGGCCGCCGGTCGTGTTCGTGCACGGCCTGCTGGTCGATTCCGGCCTGTGGCGAGCGGTGATCCCGGATGTCGTGGCGGCGGGTTTCCGGTGCCTGGCCCCGGATTGGCCGCTCGGCTCACACCGGCTGCCGATGAACGCGGACGCCGACCTGACACCGCCGGGCGTGGCGCGGTTGATCGCGGACTTCCTCGCGGAGCTGGACTTACGTGACGTCACGGTCGTCGCGAACGACACCGGGGGAGCGCTCACGCAGATATTGATGGCGAACCATCCCGAGCGCGTCGGCCGGGTCGTGCTCACGCCGTCGGACGCGTTCGAGGCGTTCTTCCCGCCGCTGTTCAGCTCGTTGCCTCGCCTGGCGAAGGTCCCCGGCGGCGTGTGGCTGCTCACCCAGGCGGTGCGGTTCAAAGCGGTGCAGCGGCTCCCGGTCGCGTTCGGCCTGGTGGCGAAACGGCCACTGCCCGCCGACGTCGTCGACGATTTCCTCCGGCCGTCGCGCGAGAACCGGCTGATCAGGCGGGATCTCGGCAAGTTCCTGCGCGCGGTGCACCGGCGCCACACGCTGGCGGCCGCGCGCCAGTTCCCGCGTTTCCGCAAGCCCGTGCTGCTGGCGTGGGCGCGCGAGGACCGCGTCTTCAGGCTGTCGTTCGCCTACCGGATCGCCGAATTGCTGCCGGACGCCCGCGTCGTCGAGATCGAGGACTCGTGGACATTCGTGCCGCACGACCAGCCGGCGGCCTTGGCGAAGCATCTGGTGTCGTTCATGGCAGATTAGGAGCCGATGCGACGAACCCAGGAAGACCGGTCGAACAGTACGAAGGCGGCCTTGGTGTCCGCCGCGCGTGAACTGTTCGCCACGCGCGGCTACGCGGCCGTGCCCGCCGACGAGATCGTGCGCGCGGCAGGCGTGACCCGCGGCGCGCTGTATCACCACTACGGCGACAAGCAGGCCCTGTTCCGCGCGGTCTTCGAGGAGGTCGAGCGCGAGGTCACGGCCGAGGTCGAGGCGGCGATGGCCGGTGCGCGCGACCTCGCGAGCGGCATGGTGATCGCGCTCGGCGCCTTCCTGGACGCGTGCGGCCGCGAGGAGGTCCGCCGGATCTCGCTGACCGACGCGCCAGCCGTGCTCGGCTGGACCGAGTGGCGCGCGATCGAGGCCGAACACGGCCTCGGCCTGGTCGCCGAGGTCCTGTCGGGCGCGGTCAAGGCCGGTGCGTTGCCGCCACTGCCGGTCGACGTCCTCGCGCAGCTCGTGCTGAGCGCGGTGACCGAAGCCGCACTCCTCATCGCGAACGCCGAAGACCCCGTGGCCACCCGCGCGGCTTCCGAGGTCGCGCTGATGTCCTGGTTCAAGGGCCTCGCGACAGGCTAGACGGGGTCGCTGTCACACATCGATTCGCTGCCTCGTCCTGAGGATCATGTTCGCCGCTTACCTCACGGTCACCATCCTCGGCGCTGTTTTCAACGGCGCCGCCGCCGTCATCTACCTCATCGGCCACGAATACCCCAAGGCTCAGGCCGACATGAAGGGCATACCCCGGAAGTGGGTACCGGTGCTGGGCCTGCTGCTGGCGGCGGGCGCCGTGGGGTTGCTGGCGGGGCTCGCCGTGCCGCTGCTGGGCACCCTCGCCGCCGCCGGCCTCGTGCTGTACTTCATCGGCGCGATCATCGCCCACCTGCGGGTGGGCTCCCGCGACATCGTCGGCGGGATCGTGTTCCTCGCCACCGCGGCGGCGGCGCTGACTCTGGGCCTGATCTCCTAGGCAGGGCCCTTCGCGAAGTACGCGGTGCAGGTGCCTTCGCTGTTGTACTCGCTGCCGATTTCGAGGACGTTCTTGCCGTCGTCCACCGGCAGCAGCGTCGAGCTGTAGTTCGGGCAGTAGTTGTTGTAGACGCCGCTGATCTTGAGCGGCGCGGCGATCTCGTACCACGGCCCGGAGCCGAAGTTGTCGTTCGCCAGCAGCGTCGAGCCGTTGCCGGGCAACGGATCGCCGTCGGCGTCGACGTAGATCTGTCCGACCATCAGGATGCGCGTGCCGTTCACGCCGCCGGGGAACAGCGTGATCGTCTGCGCGTGCTGGAAGTGGTTGCCCTGTGCGGTCTGGACCCTGGTGCCGGGGTCTTCCGGATCGCCCCAGTTGGCGCCATCGGCCGAGATCTTGAAGTACGGGTCGCAGTAGCGGTCGCCGTAGTTGCAGATCTCGTAGGCGAAGTAGTACCGGCCGTCCGGCAGCCGCCGGATGATCGGCATGCCGGGCCGCACGCGGTGCGGCAGTATCGCCATCGTCCGCTGCTTGGTGCCCCAGTTGAGCCCGTCGGTCGACGAGACGCGGTTCATCACCTGGCTGTACTGCGGCGCTTCGCTTTCGTCGGCGTAGTGCAGCCACAGCGTGCCGGCCTTGTCGACGGTGAACTCCGGCTCCCAGATGCCGTCGGTGTTGTGCGACCCGGCGGGCTCGGCCAGGAACGACCAGGTGCGGCCGGAGTCGCGGCTGGCCCAGACCTTGAGCTTGACGCGGCGGTTGACCCCGCCGTTGTGCCCGTAGCTCGCCGCCCACAGCAGCGTGCCCGCGCGGAGCCTGCCGACCATCTGCGGCAGCTCGTAGAGCGTGCCGCAGCACATGCCGTCGACACCGTCGCGGTCGTGGATCTCGCTGATCTTGTGGAAGGACTCGCCCTCGTCGGTGCTCTCCATGACCGTCGTGTAGTTGTCGACGGTCGAGGACGTGGTGAGCGACGCGATGATGCGGTTGCGGCCTGCCTGCGAGTGGCTGAGCCGGATGAGCCTGGCGTAGGTGCCGAAGCCGGGAACGAGTTGCTTGCGTTCCTGCGCGTGCGCGACCGGCGTCAGCAGCGAGGCGCCGACGATCAGCGAAACCAGCAGCGAAATGCCGCGTCTCATGGGGGACCTTTCATCCGGGAAACCGCGCGATTAGACCACTGCCGCAAGCCGGTTTCTCGCGGGCTTTCCGCGGGGTGACCCGCGGTAACCACGCACGGCCGCCGTGCTGGCCGGACGCTGTCGCCCTATCCGGTCGCCGCGGCTCCGATGATCCCCGGAAGGGGTGAGCAAAGATCACTTGCGAGCCGCTTTCGAGTGCACTGCGTGCCCCGAAGCGGTGATTGTCTTGTTGATCAAGAAGCTCGGCGTGGCGGGTCAGTCCATCCGGGCGCCGGGTCCGGGCAGTGGATCGACGTCGCCGGCGTGCATCGGCTTGCCGCACACCGAGCAGGTCGGCTCCACATGGCTGACTTCGCCGCACGCGTGGTGCCGGAAGAGAACGGGCGGCCCCGCCTCGCCCGCGGTCCATCGGTCACCCCAGCGCGCCATGGTCAGCAGCAGGTCGCACAGCTCGGAGCCCTTGGTGGTGAGCACGTATTCGTGACGCGGCGGACGGCTGGAGTACTCCCTGCGCTCCAGCACGTCGCATTCGACCAGCCATTTCAGCCGCTCGGTCAGCACCTTGCGCGAGATGCCGAGGTCCTGCTGGATCTGCTCGAAGCGGGAGATGCCCACGAAGACGTCTCGCAGGATCAGCGGTGACCACGGCTCGCCGATGACGTCGAGCGTGCGTGCGATCGAGCAAGCCATCTCACCGAACTGGGTGCGCTGCATGAGAGCGATCTTAGCTCAAAGGGTTCCCTTAAGGAACTGATGTCTGCTAGCTTTGAGTTCCCTCAAGGAACTGACTAAGGAGACCAAGATGCCTCGCACGCTCACTGCCACCGAACGCGAAGACTTCCTGGCCGAGCCCCGCATCGGGGTCCTGAGCGTGGAGGGCGACGGCGAGCGCCCGCCGCTCACGGTGCCGGTTTGGTACGCCTACGAGCCCGGCGGCGATCTCGCTTTCTTCACTGGCACGCAGGGCCGGACCGCGCGCAAGACCCGGCTGCTGGAAGACGCGGGCAAGCTGAGCTTCTGCGTGCAGCAGGCCGAGTTCCCGTACAAGTACGTCACGGTCGAATGCTCGGTGGTCAAGGCCGACCGCTCGCCGGGGTTCGACGACGTCTTCGCGATCACGAGCCGCTACTTGCCCGAGGACCACGCCCAGGGCTTCGCCGCGGGCGAGACCGGCGACCCCACCGGCACGTTCGTGCTGTTCACCGCCCGCCCGGACCGCTGGCTGAGCGCCGACTTCTCGGAGTGAGTCAAGCGAGCATGCCCGTGAGCAGCCAGTCGAGCGCGCGGTCGAAGTCCCGGTCGCGCAACTCCGCCATGCTCTGGCTGTGCCGCTGTTCCATCACGCCGCTTCGTGTGGTCACCCACGGAACCTCGGCCACGTTTTCGGCCACCTCCTTGACGAACTCGTCGACCGTGCGGCCCGTTTTCCGGCCGTACTCCAACCATCGGCTCTCGTTCGATGCGAAGCCGTAGACGTACTGGAAGACGGCCGATAGTGCGGCGGCCTGGTCGGGCGGGGAAAGCGGCGACCGGGCGATGACCGCTTGGGCGTGCTGGGTGAAGCGCATGCTCTTCGGCCCGATGTTCAAGTACTCGCCATAGCAACGGATCGCCCACGGATGGGCGACCATGGTGCGCCGCCAAGCCTGCGCGAGCGCGCGCAGATCGGCTTGCCAGTCATGGTCGGCTTTCGGCAGTTCGATCTCGCCGGCGACCGCGTCCAGCGCGAGTTCGAGCAGGTCGTCCTTGTTGGCGACATACCAGTACATCGACATCGGCGTGACGTTCAGTTCGGTGGCCAGCGCCCGCATCGAGACGTCACCCTGCGCGTCGAGCAGCCGGACGGCCGTCGCGACGATCGTGTCCCGGTCGAGGCCGCTCTCCCGCGATTTGCGGCCCTTTCCGGAGGTGAGCCACACGCTGCCGACCATCTCCGCACCCCTTTCCTGAAATCTCTTCTACACTGTACATGTTTCCTATACAGTGTAGAAGAACCAGAGGGGGTCCCATGTCCATGCCGAACATCTCCATCGTCTGCTCCGGCCTGACGTTCGCCTGGCCGGACGGCACACCCGTATTCGACGACCTTTCGCTGGTCATCGGCGCCGGCCGCACCGGCCTGGTCGGCGTGAACGGCTCGGGCAAGTCCACCTTGCTGTGCCTGATCGCCGGGAAGCTCACACCGGGCGCCGGCTCGGTCAAGGTCTCGGGCGACCTGGGCTACCTGCCTCAGAACGTCGCGCTCGATGCGCATGTCCGCGTCGACCAGGCGCTGGGCATCGCGCCGGTCAGGGCGGCATTGAGGGCGATCGAATCCGGCGACGCGAGCGAGTCGAACTTCACCGCGATCGGCGAGGACTGGGACGTCGAAGAGCGCGCCCGCGTCACACTGGATCGCCTCGGCCTCGAGCACGTGACGCTGGACCGCCACATCGGCGAGCTTTCGGGCGGCGAGTCGGTGCTGCTCACCATGGCGGCCCAATTCCTGCGCCGCCCGGACGTGCTGTTGCTGGACGAGCCGACCAACAACCTCGACCTCCCCGCCCGCCGCAGGTTCTACGAGGCGGTCGAGTCATGGCACGCGGCGATGGTCATCGTCAGTCACGACCGCGAGCTGCTCGACCTGGTCGACCAGATCGGCGACCTCCGCGGCGGCGAAGTCCGTTGGTACGGCGGCAACCTGACCGAGTACCAGGAGGCGCTGGCGGTCGAGCAGGAAGCGGCCGAGCGCATGGTCCGCGTAGCCGAATCCGACGTCCGCCGCCAGCAACGCGAGCTCGCCGAAGCCAGGATCAAACTCGACCGCGGGGTCCGTTTCGGCCAGCACAAGTTCGACACCAAGCGCGAACCCAAGGTCATCATGATGGCCCGTAAGCGCCAGGCCCAGGTCACCGCGGGCAAGTACCGGAACATGCACCAAGACAAGCTGGAGGAAGCCAAAGAACGCCTCGGCGAAGCCGAAGAAGCCATCCGCGAGGACACCGAAATCCGCGTGGACCTCCCCGAAACCGCGGTCCCGCCCAGCCGAGGCGTCCTCAAGCTCACGTCGGCTGAACTCCGCTACGGCGCCCAAGCGACCCTGGAAATCCGCGGCCCCGAACGCATCGCACTGACCGGCCGGAACGGCGCGGGCAAGAGCACCCTCCTGCGCACCATCGCAGGCGAGCTGGAGCCGCTCTCCGGCGAGCTGACCGTCACAGTTCCCTTGCGCTACCTCCCGCAGCGCCTGGACCTGCTCGACAACACCCTGACGGTGGCCCAGAACATCGCCGCCTACGCCCCGAACGCGACCGACAACAGGATCCGAGCCCACCTGGCCCGCTTCCTCTTCCGAGGCAGACGCGCCGACCAACCGGCCGCGACACTCTCCGGCGGCGAACGGTTCCGAGCCACCCTCGCGGCCTTGCTCCTCGCCGAGCCGTCACCCCAGCTGTTGCTCCTCGACGAGCCGACCAACAACCTGGACCTGGGCAGCGTCCGCCAGCTCACCCAAGCCCTGAAGTCCTACCAAGGCGCACTGCTGGTGGCCAGCCACGACATCGCGTTCCTGCACGACCTCGGCCTGACCCGCTGGCTCACCCTGGACGGCGAACTCAAGGAGACCGCCCCGCCGCGGTGACCAGGGCTCGTGCGCGTTGCGGGCGGT
>NZ_JBHWEB010000083.1:0-42778 GCF_042734395.1 Amycolatopsis sp. NPDC059657
TCTTCGGTGCTGGCCCGCCTCTCCCCGGAGCTGGACCCGTTCGTCTCGGCAACCCGCGCGGCGCTGGAGGCGGCGCCGGTGGCGCATTTCGACGAGACCGCACTGCGCGCGGGCAGCGCCCGGTTCTGGCTGCATTCGGCCTCCACCGAGCGGCTCACGACCTACCTGCTGCATCCCAAACGCGGCCGTGACGCCATCGACGCGTTCGGTGTCCTGCCCGGTTTCACCGGCATCGCGGTGCACGACGGCTGGCACCCTTACCGCACCTACACCGAGGTCACCCACGCGCTCTGCAACGCCCACCACCAGCGAGAACTCATCGCCGCCGCCGAAACCAACCCCGGCCAGGACTGGCCCGCCCAGCTGATCGCGGTGCTCGACGAACTCAACGTCGCCGCCCACACCGCCCGCGAACTCGACCTGCCCGAACTGCCCGCCGAGGTCCGGGGCCCGATGGTGACCCGCTTCGACAAGCACCTCGCCGCCGGGCTAGACCTGCATGCCCGCAACAACACCGGGCACCCCCAAGGCGGCCGGCCCCGCCAAACCACAACCCGGGCCTTACTGGAACGACTACACCGACACCGCGACGATGTCCTGCGGTTCGCGTTCGACCTGACGGTGCCTTTCACCAACAACCAGGCCGAACGCGACATCCGCATGACCAAAACACAACTCAAACTCGCCGGCTGGCGCACCCCCACCGGCGCCATCACCTGGCTCACCGTGCGGTCCTACATCTCCACCACCCGCAAAAACGGCGTCCACGTCCTCACCGCACTCCGCAACGCCATCACCGGCAACCCCTGGCTACCAACCAACCCAGCAACCACCTGACCAGTTACCCCGGCGGTTCTAACCGTCGGGAACACTCACGACCCCTGTCGTTGCGCGGCATCAGGCCGGCGTTGGTCCGGTCTTGAGCGTCCGGTAGCGAGGCTCGATACCGGCGTTGTCCATGACGGCCCTCGCGCCGGCGGGCCAGTTGCCGTCGGTCACGACCACAGTGCCGCGCACCACGTTGTCGTTGCCGCCGTCGGTGATGTTGGTGCTGGGGTTGCTCGTCCAGTTGTCGGTCACGGTCTGGGCACCGGTGGTCTGGGTGGGGCCCGCGTTCTGGTGGGCCCACTGGCCGACGTCGCGGAAGACGTTGTTGATGTCGATGAAGCCCCTCGAGCCCTCGTCGTGATAGAAGCCGAAGTGGCCTTTGTTCGTGTGACAGTAATTGCGTTCGAAGGTGCTGCCGGGTGAGGCCGACAGGCTGTACATGCAGCCGCCGTCGTTCATCTGCTGCATGACGTCGTGGATGTAGTTGTCGGTGATGTGGTTGTTCTTGGCGGTGGTCGCGGTCGAGTAGACGGGCTGGTAGTCGTACAGGCCGCGGTTGCGGTACTCCGGGCTGCCGCCGACGTCGTTGGCGCCCCATCCGTAGCCGATGTTGATGCCGGAGTAAGGCAGGTTGTACAGCTCGTTGTGCGCGATGGTGGCGCCGGCGGCATAGGTGAGCAGGATGGCGGTCATGTCGCGGTAGTCGAGCGCCACGTCATGGATGAGATTGTTGCTCAGCGTGATGTTCCGGTTGGTCATCCGGCTGTCACGGGGGTGATGGGCGTCCTGCTGGATGCCGCCTGCGACGATGCCGCCGCCCGCGTCCTGGGTGAAGACGTTGCCGGTCGCGGTGATGGTGTCGGCGCCGAGTCCGACGCCGGTGGCATGCGCGTTGGCGTCGTTGCCGATACCTAGGCCGACCTGCCCGAGCTGGGTGAACCGGTTACCGGTGAAGGTGATGTGGTCGGCGGCCGAGACCTGGACGGCCGCGGGCATCTGGTGCCAGTGGGGACGGGTCGCCTCGAAGAGCTTGCAGCCGATCTGGCAGGAGGTCAGTGCGTCCGGAGGACGGTTCCAGGTGCCGGAAATGAACGCGCCGGTCTGCTGGTCGGCGTAGCTCTCGGTGTTGGGACCCAGCCAGCTGGTGCCCGAGAACCGCAGCCCGGTGAAGGTGAGGTGGGTGGCGGGAGAGGAGTAGGTTCCGCCGATGCGCACGAGAGACTGCAGTCGCGGTACCTCAACGTCCACGGTCGCCATGTTCTGGCCCGGGAACGGCTTGTAGTACAGGGTGCCGTTGTCGAGGTACCACTCGCCGGCCGTGTCGAGGAACTCGTAAGCGTTCTCGATCGACATCGGACCTGGCCGGAAGGATTGGGTCAGCGGGTCATAGCCGAAGGTGTTGTTGTCCC
This sequence comes from Amycolatopsis sp. NPDC059657, assembly GCF_042734395.1. Classification (NCBI taxonomy): domain Bacteria; kingdom Bacillati; phylum Actinomycetota; class Actinomycetes; order Pseudonocardiales; family Pseudonocardiaceae; genus Amycolatopsis; species Amycolatopsis sp. NPDC059657. The sequence continues at coordinate 2,238 of NZ_JBHWEB010000083.1, forward strand.
ACGAGGGCTGGTCCATGGTGATGGTGCCGTTGTTGATGCCGGACACCGGGGCGTAGCGGTCGGTGAAGGATCCGATGCCGTGGATCTCCGTGCGGCCGGAGCGCGCGAGGTTGTCGAGGAACCTCAGCGAACTGCTGGTGAACGTGTAGCCCGTGGTGGTCGCGGTCAGATCGGAGCGGTTGATCTCATGGCTGGCGCGTTTCGCCGGTACACCGTCGACGTACAGCTGCCGGGTGTCGAATCCGGTACCGACCTTCGCCCGCCAAATGCCCTTCGCCGAGTCGTGCAGGGTCCAGCCACCGGCCCTTTGGGCTCCGGTCAGGACCGGGCGGGCTCCCGAAGCCGCCTTCCACAGCACGATGTGACCGTTCGTGCCGGAGTCCGCGGAGGTGAACGTGAGCGGTTCCGTCAGTCGATAGGTGCCATCGGCGATCATCACGGCGATGTCGCTGGTCATGGCGTCGTTGATGGCACGGACCTTGGTCTTGGCCTGGGGGATGGCACAGGGGCTATTTGCTGAGCAAGTGCTGCCGCTGCCGTTCGGAGCCACATAGAGGGTCTTTGTCGCGGCTGACGCGGGGGTGGCCAGGGCGAGGACGCCCCCGGCCGAAGCGGTGAGGACCGCGACCGCGGCCAGGCAGGAGCGAAGCCGGTCACGCAGAGGGGGAGCACTACGGAGAGGACGCATCGGCCACCTTCAGGGGGTTGGGTGTCCCGGTGAAAGGGACAGCCTGGTGGTGAAACGGTAATGAAACGCCGTTGCAACATAAGACGTCATACGTATGACGTCAAGCTGGCAGATCGAACCCGCCGGAATTGCGATCCCCGCGGGGCGGGCCGCTGCGTGCACGAGGCGGCAGGCGCCGCCGACGCCCGGCTGACCTGGATCATCGTGATGGGTCTGTTCCTGCTGTTCTTTTGCATCCCGGTGGCCTGGCTACTACTGGCCCCGACCAAGACCGACGGCCAGATCGTGCGGGACGCCCCATTCTCCTTCGGCTCCTTCACCGCGATCGCCGACGCCTGGCAACACCTCTACGCCTTCCAGGACGGCGCCATCCTCACCTGGTTGCAGAACTCGGCGGTCTACGCGTTCGGCGCACTGGCGATCACTCTCGCGACGACGATTCCCGCCGGGTACGCGCCGGCGCTCACCCAGTTCGTCGGACGACGACTGCTGCTGACCATCACCATGCTCGTGATGCTGATGCCCGCGGCCGCGATGGTGCTGCCCGTCTACCTGGAGATCAACGCCGTCCACCTGGAAGGCACGATCTGGTCGGTGATCCTGCCTTTCTCCTTTTCCCGTTCGGGGTCTACCTCACCTACATCTACTTTCCTCGAGCATCCCCGCCGACCTGCTGGCCGCCGCACGCATCGACGGCTGCTCGGAATGGCAGATCTTCCGTCTCATCGCCCTGCCACTGGCCAAACCCGTGATCGCACTGGTCAGCTTCTTCAACTTCGTCGGCAACTGGAACAACTTCTTCCTGCCCTTTGTGATGCTGCCCGACAGCGCCGACTATCCCGTCCAGGTCGGCCTGAACAACCTTCTCGCGGCCTCGCCACTGTTCAACACTTCCAGTGGTACCGGAAACCAGATCATGCGACCCGAACTGGCGCTGGGCACCCTGGTCACCATCGTGCCGGTCCTGGCCGTCTTCTTGTTTTCCCAACGAGCACTGGTGTCCGGGATGCTCGCCGGTGCCACCAAGGAATGATCAAGCTGGCAGCCTTCGGTATCGCCGGTACACGGCCAAAGACAGGCAAATGGCCACCGCCGAGACCAGGTAGACGCTCCAGCCGACGGTGGTGACCGCGAGTGCGAGTGAGGTCAGCCCGATCCCGGCCACCACCGCTCCACAAAGGACCGCCGCGCGCAGTCCGAGCAGCACCGACGCGTTGTCCAGGTCGACCGCCGCGACGAACTTCCGGTTGAAATGCACGAAGCCCGCCTCGAACGTCATGAAGAAGAGGAAGTATACGGCGTAGCTCGAAGCCGGGACGGTGATTGAGACGGCCAACGCCGCCAGCAGTCCGGTGACCACCACGAAGACCCAGGGGAGTGTCGACCCGAGCCTGGCGCGTACCGCTTCGCGGGTGACGAGCCAGCTGCCGCACAGCAGCGCGGCGGTGCCCACCGTGCTCACCACCCCGATACCGTCGGCGCCCTCGTGCAGCACCTGGTCGGGGTAGGCGACCCGGACGGCGTTGTGCACGCCTTGGAACAGGGTGATGATCGTGAGCTGGGCGAGCAGCATCGCGGCCATCGGCTCCGCACGCACGGCGTCGCGGATCCGGGTCGGGTTCGCGGCACGGCGTGGCTCGTCGCCGGACGGCGTGCGGGCGGGCAACGTGAGCGTGGCGTAGATCCCGGCTGAAACCAGGTAGGCCGCGGCGCCGACGAACAGCATGGCCGGCGCCGAAGTCGTCGCTCCGGCAACGGCGAACAGGATGCCCGACGCGGAGTTGCCGATGAGCCCCCACAGTTCGATCCGCCCGATTCCCTCTTCGACCGCGCTTGACCCGGCGCCGTCGAGCTTGATCGCCAACGACGCCGCGGCCCTGGTCAGCGCGCTGGTGTAGCCGCGCAAAATGACGAAGAAGAATACCCCCGGCACGAAACCCGTCGCCACGCACAGAGTCAGCAGCAGGTAGATCGCGACGGTCGCGAGTTCGGAGACCACCGCGACGGCACGTGGCGAACGGTCGCGGATGAGCCACGCGATCCCCTTGGGAATCAGCATGGGCAGTAGCCACTGGCATCCGAACAGTGCCGAAGAGAGCAGGTACGAGTTCGTGGTGGCGAGCAGCCACAGCGAAATGGCCAGCACCCCGGCCAGACTGACCGTGTTGGTCCAGAACATGGCGGCACAGATCTTGACGGTGGTGCTTCGCCATCGCTTGTCGCGGTGAAGCACCGGCGTCAGTGCGTCACGCATTCGGTTCCACGTCAAGGAAGTAGCGCGAAGCCACCTCGGCCAGCAGCCGTGGGACGTCGTCGAGCCCGTTCGCACGCAGGCACACCAGGCCTGCATACGAGGACGAGTGGAGGCGAGTGCCGATCACGTCACCCGGCCGGTACGCCATCGTGGTTTCGACGACTTCGGGCAGGTCGGCCCAGGCGTCGGCGGTGGGAATCCGCCGCACCATGCCGGGTTTGGCAGGCAGCTCACAGGTGACGGCGACCGTCGAGGTGGAATCGGCGGGTGGTTCGGGCAGTGTCACGGGCTTGCCCAGCGCGGTTTGCGCGAAAGCCGACCAGAGGTCGACGCCGTGCTGGAGTTCGACGAGCTTCGTGATGCTGGCCGGCGGGCGGCAGGTGATCTCGCCGATGACAAGGCCGTCCGCGGTCCGCAGGACCTCCAGGTGGGTGACCCCGGACCGGAGGCCGAGTAAGACCACCGCGAGTTCGTGCAGTTCGCGGATCTGCTTGGCGGTGGGGTCGTGGTCGGGTAGCGCGACCGATCCGGTCAACTGGTCCACGCTGTCGAAGAGCGGGCGGTGATAGCGGCCGACCGAGGTGAAGCCGATCACGCCGTCCTCGACCACGCCTTCGCAGTGGTATTCACCGGTCAGCGTCAAGAACGCTTCGACCATCAGCTGGCAGTTGAGCCGCTTCAACGGTTCCCCTGCGGCTGAATCCGCGAGCCGTGCCACGTCGGCCGCCGAGCGCAGGACGTGCGTGTTCTGCGAGCCACCGCCGATCGCGGGCTTCACGATCACCGGCCAGCCGAGCGCCGAGGCCGCGGCCGGCACCTCGTCGAGGTCGGAGACCGTGCGAAACGGGGCTGTCGGCAGCCCGGCCGCCGACAGGGTCCGCTTCATGGCCGCCTTGTTGGAGAACCGGTTCGCCGTTTCGAACCCGATCCCAGGCAGTCCGAACAACGTACGCAGATACCCTCCCGCCGGAAGGCTTCGTTCGGCCGGTGCGACGACATGGTCGAACGGCCGTCCCTTGTTGAGCGCGAGCGCGTGGGTGCGTACCGCGGTCAGGTCGGCGATGTCGTCGACGAGATACAGCGGGGTGTCGGCGGGGTCGTACATCGACGCGCACGCGGGCTCAGTGATCACGTGGATCTCGGCCTCCGGCTCGCAAGCACGCAGGCGGGCGGGCACACCGGACTTCCATCCATTGACCAGCAGAATTTTCGGTGGCACGCTCGAGTCGTCTCCCAATGATTACCTGTTGCTTGGTGGAACGTCAATCTAGCATTGAGTCTCACCGTCTTTTTCGTTGTTAGCATGATTTATGCGCGTTTCTCGGAAGCGTGTCAGCGAAATGCGGAATCTCATTACGTGAAACAGACCACATAGCTGTAAGTCTGTTGCTACGGTTAGTCCGGCCATGTGATCATCGGATCGTGACGAGCAGTTCTCAGCCTTCAAAACCGCTGCCGGATAGCCTCCGGGGGCGCAGCCTGGTGTCGATGCGATCCTATGATCCCGAAGAGATCGGGACTCTGCTCGATACCGCCGCGCAATTGCGTGACGAAAAGAAGAGCCGTGTCTTTCCTCGTCGTCTCGAGCACCGCAACATCGCGATGGTGTTCCTCAAGCCGTCCTGTCGGACCCGGGTGTCCTTTCTTGTCGCCGCCGCGGACGAGGGCGCCAATATGGAGTCCTTTTCGGCGGAGGAGATCCGGTTCGGCATCAAGGAATCAGTGCGCGACGTGGCCAGGGTGCTCGGCCGCGTCTTCGAGGGCATCGTGTTCCGAGGCTATGACGAAGCCGTGCTCAGGACGCTGGTCGAGTACTCCGGGATCCCGGTGTGGAACGCGCTGAGCGACCACTACCACCCCACGCAGGTGCTCGCGGACCTGCTGACGGTCAGGGACGTTTTCGGTGACCTGAAGGGTCTTCCGGTCACCTACGTCGGTGACGGGCGGAACAACCAGGCCCGCTCGCTCGCGATCGCCTCGGTCAAGATGGGACTCGACTTCCGCATCCTTACCGCAGACAGCCTGCGGCCCTCGCCGGAGGAGCTCGACGAGATCAGGGCCGACGCGAAGGCTCTCGGCGGTTCGGTGCTGGTCACGGCCGACCCGGCGGAGGCGCTGGACGGCAGCGCGGTCGTCTACGGCGACGTCTGGGCGTCGATGGGTGAGGAGAACCTCATCGACGAGCGCATCACGGCGCTGCGTGAATTCAAGGTCACCGGCTCGATGATGGCGGCCACCGGCCGCGACGACAGCGTCTACCTGCACTGCCTTCCCGCCTTCCACGATCTCGAGACCGACTTCGCCCGGCAGTATCCGGACGTGCGGGAGGTCGACGACGACGTGTTCGAAGGACCGCGCAGCCGGGTATTCGACCAGTCGGAGAACCGGATGCACACGGCGAAGGCAGTCATGGTTCTGACTGTGCGGTAAGTGCGCTTTCGTGCTTTGTGTCGACGTCTTCAGGTATGGCCTTACGACGCCATATCTGAAGACGGCTAAATGGGGGATAGTGAATTCGAATACGAACACGCGTGTGCTCGGCGTCGCCGAACTGCGCGTCCTTTCCACGCGCCGCCCCGCGCGTGCGATGACGGCGATCGCCCGGCAATGGCTGGGCATCGTGCTGGCGATCTTCGCCGCGCACTGGGTGGACACCTGGTGGATCACGGTGCTCGCGATCGTCGTGATCGCGACCCGCCAGCACGCGCTGGCGGTGCTGATGCACGACGGCGCGCACGGACTGCTGCTGGCGGGCCGGTCGCGCAACGACATCGTGAGCGATCTCTTCCTGGCGTTTCCGTTGTTCGTCAGCACCACGCTCTACCGGCGCCATCACCTCGACCACCACCGCTATCTCAACACGGACCGGGATCCGGACCGTGATCTGTCGGCGCTGGACCGCTCCACCAGGGACTGGGTGAAGGTGTTCCTCGGCGACGCGTCCGGGGTGAACATACTGAAGACGGTCGACACGCTGGACCAGTTCTCGCTGTTGCCGGTGCTGCGCGGGAACCGGCAGGTGGCGGCGAAAATGGGGCGGCGGCCACTGATCATGTTCGCCGGGTTCCTCGCTGTGGTGGTCGCGGCGACCGTGCTCACTTCGTCCTATGTGGACCTTCTGCTCTACTGGATACTGCCGATGCTCACCGCGCTGAGCTTCATCCTGCGGCTTCGCGCGGTGGCCGAGCATGTCGGCTGTGCCGAAACCGGCGGGCTGGAGGGCACCCGCACCGTGCTGGCGAACTTCGTCGAACGGTGGCTCTTCTCTCCATGCCGGATCAATTACCATCTCGCGCACCATCTCTATCCGAGCGTCCCGTTCTACAACTTGCCGAAACTGCATCGGTTGCTCATGAGCAATGCCGATGTCCGGCGCCGTGCGGAGATTTCGGATTCATACTTGTTCGGCCGGAACAGCGTGCTCAGTCACGTGAAAGCCGGATATCAGCGGCGTCAACTGGAGGAAGCGTGACAGGCGCGCTGAAGGGCAGTGCCCTTCGCCGGGGGCATATCGAGGGCTTCTTGCTGGATCGGGGGATCGCCTACGAACGGCTCGGCGCGATCGCCGAGAACCGTACGGGAGCGGCGAAACACGTCTTGCTGACCAGTTCGCCGGTGCAGGGGCTGGCGAACGCCTCCAGCGACATCGACCTGATCCGGATCCAGGAGTCGCCGTTGTCCGTGCCGCGGATGGCGACGCAGATTTTCGAGGACGGTCACCATCTGGAGGTTATCTCGTTCGGCTCGGACGAGGTCTCACAGGCGCTGGCCGACCTGCGGGAGCTGGCGGGGCGTGCCCCGGCCGAGCTGATCGCCGGGCTCGAGGGCTGGGACCGTGCGCACGAGGTCCGCACCAAGTACCTGGAGCGCATCGTCAACGGCGTGGCGCAGGACTGGTCGTTGCCGTACGCGGACTCCCACGGCGACCTGGCCGTCGTGTGGATGTGGGGATCGCTGCACCGGGCGCTCAAGCAGATCCTGTTCCTGCGCTGGGCGGAGGCGGCGGGCGAGACTCGCGGGCGGCTGGGCTACGCGGTGAACGCGGTGCTGTACCTGATGGACGCGATCCTCAGCGGCGACGGCGACGTCTACTCCAACCGCAAGTGGTTCCTGCTGCGATGGAGCCGGTGGCTCGCCGCCGATCCGGGCCGCGAGCACGACGCCGCAGCGCACTTGGAGCAGGTAAGGGCCGCCGTCATGGCGGCCGCGCGTGAACCCGACTACGCGGCCGAGCTGACGCCGATATTCCGCGCGCTCGTCCACGATGTGCTCGAAACCCTTGCCGGAGTTGAAGAACCGCCGCTGCGGGCACGCGTGTCCGGCGCCCAGGTCCGGCACCCGTTCCTGCCGGGCGCCGAAATGCTGCTCAAGGGATCGGTCGCGATCCCGGTCACCGGCGGCGGTGAGCTCACGTTCGAAACGCACGCCTGCGACCCAGCGGAGATCGCTCCGGCGCGGGCGCGGGAACTGCTGAGCGCGGCCCGTGCCGGTCTTCTTTTCCTTGACCTCGGAGGTGCCGCGTGACGACACATCGCTTCGCGGACGCGGCGTTCCTGCCCGCACTGCGCGCCGGGCGGACACTCGGCACCGAAGCGGCCGTGTGCGGCTGGGCCACGGTGGGCTGGCTGCTGTCGGTGGAGGGCCGCGCCTATATCGAGGACCTCGACGGTGGCGTCGACCAACCTGAGATGCGCCGCGTGGTGCTGATCCGGCTGGTGGAACTGCTGGCGGACATCGACGCGCGGCTCGCGGGCCGCGATGGCGTCCCGGCTGATCACCAGCTGGCGCTCGCGTGGGAGTACGGCCTGCACAATGTGCTCGCGGCGGACGGTGCGTCGCTGGCAGGCGTGTTCGGCCTCGACGACCAGTTCGGCGCGACCGGCGAAGTGGTGGCGCGGGTGATCGACGTGTGGGAGCGGCTCTGCGAGTTCTTCCCCGGCGAGGTCCCGGACCCGCTGGTGCCCGCCGGGCAGGGTGAGATCCTGCGCGCGCTGCGCACGTGGTCCAAGCTCGCGGTGGCGACCGGCATCGATGCCGCGTTCCTCGAGCCGTTCCTCAAGGACGCCTGAATGGCCTTCCTCGCCCGTTATGCTGCCGCGTTCGGCCGGAATGGGGCGTTCATGCTCCGGATGGCCGGGTTGACCGGCGGCGAGCTGAGCGCGGACGGGGCCTGGATCACCGACACTGGCGGCCGCCGCTGGCTCGACTTCGGCTCGTTCGGCGTGCACCTGCTCGGACACCGGCACCCGGTCGTGACCGCACACGCGCACGAGCAGCTGAACCTGATGGGGTTGTCCGGCAAGGTGCTCGGCAACGCCGCGGCGACCTCGTGCGGCGAGGCGCTCTTGGCGGCGACACCGCCGAACCTAGATCGGGTGACGCTGGCCAACACCGGCGCCGAGGCCGTCGACATGGCGGTCAAGATGGTGCTGCTGGCCACCGGGCGCGACGAGTTGCTCGCCTTCAACCGGTCCTACCACGGCAAGACCGTCGCCGCGCTGAGCCTGTCCGACACGGTCCAGACCGCGGCGTCCATCGGCTTGCGCAACCAGGTGCACTTCGCCGAGCCGGAAGATTTGGCAGCGGTGCGGCGGATTCTGGCCGCCAGGCGCGTCGCCGGTGTGTTCGTCGAGCCGGTGCAGGGCGAAGGCGGAGTGCGGCCGATCTCGCCAGGGTTCCTGGCGGGGCTGCGCGGGCTGTGCACGGCGACCGGTACCCCGCTGGTGTTCGACGAGATCCAGACCGGGCTGGGGCGGACCGGGCGCCGGTGGCGTTCGGCCGACGACGTTCCGCCGGATCTGCTGCTGGCTGGCAAGACACTCGGCGGCGGCCTCGTCCCGTTGTCGGCCGTGGTCTTCGACGGCTCGGTGATCGGCTCGGTCGCCACCGACCCGGTCGTGCTCGCCTCCTCGTTCGCGGGTGGCGCGTTCGCCTGCCGGATCGGATCGGCGGTGCTCGGCCTGGTGCAGGACGAGAAGCTGCTCGCCCGTGTCCGTGAGCTGGGCGCCCGCGCGACGAGCGAACTGCGCGCCACGTTCGCGGACGACCCGAGGATCCGGGAAGTGCGCGGCGAGGGCCTGATGATCGGGATAGACACCGCGGCCCCGTCGGTGGCCGGGCACCTCGTCGTCGAGGCGGCCAAACGGGGCCTGCTGGTCAGTTTCTGCCTTAGCTATCCACAGGTCGTCCGGGTGTACCCGCCTGCCGTCATCAGCGACGACGACCTCACCTGCGGGCTCGACGCGCTGGCGGGCGCTGTGTCCGCCATTCCCGAACCCGCCGTCTGACTTCCAAGGAGAAGAATCCGTGCCGATCGTCTACACCTCGGTGGACATCGCCGACGCCACACTCGATCACGTCTGGGACGTGGTCTGCGCTTTCGACCGCTACCCGCCGCTGATGCCCGACGTGCTCGAGGTGAACTTCCTCGAGCGGTCCGAGACCGAGGCGGTCAGCGCCTGGCGGGTACTGCTCAACGGCAGCGAGATGACCTGGGAAGAACGGGATGTCTTCGTTCCGAAGAGCCGCATCGACTTCGAGCAGATCGACGGCGATCTCGAGGTGTTCCGCGGTTCGTGGCTCCTCAGTGAGATCGAAGGCGGCGTGCGGGTTTCGCTGAGCCTCGAGTTCGACATGGGTATCCCGTCGCTCGCGGCCGTGCTCGACCCGATCGGCATCCAGGCCATCGAGAGCAACTCCCGGACCATGCTCACCGCGATCAGCGAGCAGCGTGAGCCGGTGACGCACCGGTGACGGCCACGAGGATCCTGTGCACGGGGCTCGGGGGTGTCGTCGGCACCGAGCTTTCGACGAGGCTGGCTGGGTTCGCTGGTGCCGCCGAGGTGGTCGGCGTGTTCTCCAGCCCCGAGTCACGCCTGCGCTTTCTCGACGGCGCCGACCCCGTCCTGCGGGGATTCCTGCGCGCCGAAGTCTGCGATCTCACCGATCCGGCGCAGACGGCGGCGCTGGCGGCTGTGCTCGGCACGGCCGAGCGGACCGTCGTGGTGCACGCCGCCGCTAACACCGCGTGGACGTTGCCGCTCGCCGTGGCCATGACCGCCAACGTCGAGGCGACGAGAAACGTCGCGGACCTCGCCAGGGCCAGCTCGGGCTCCGCGCGGATGATCTACGTATCGTCGGCCTTCACCTCGCCCGAGAACTGGCTCTACCGCAACACCTACGAGGAATCCAAGGCTCGGGCCGAGCGGATGCTCCGAGCCGAGTACCCCGACCTGGACGTCTCGGTCTTCTCCTGCAGCCTGGTCGTCGGGCACAGCGAAACCGGTGCGGTGGCCCGGTTCCACGGGCTGTACCCGCTGCTGAAGTTCATCGAGGGCTACGAGGTGCCAGTGGTGCCCGGCGACCGTGGCCGCCGTCTGGACATCGTGCCGGTGGACTGGGTCGCCGACGAGCTGTGTCATCTGCTGGCCGAGGCCGTCGCGGGCGAATCGCCACGCGACGTCGTCGCCTCGGCGGGCGCCGGCGCGCCGAAACTGCCGGAGCTCATCGCCGGTGTCGCCGAGACGGTGAACCGCCGCCGGGACGCCGAAGGACGGCCGCGGCTACCCGAGATCGCGGTGTTCAGCATGCGGCAATGGGACTTCCTGCGCCGCTCGCTCGTCGTGTGGCAGGCGGGCACCGCGTCGCTGCCACCGGCGCGGATCCTGGACCTGCTGATGGATACCTACCGGCCGTATCTGGAGGACGATCGGGTGCTGCCCCCGAGCGGTGTCTCGGCGCCGGCACCGGCGTTCACCGGATACCTGCCAGCCGTCGTGGACTACTGGCTGGACCGGACGAGCCGGGCCGGACGGCTGGTGACCGCATGACGTGCGACGACGCACTACGCCTCGCCACCCGGCGTGAGCTCTTCGCGCGGATCCGCGAAGAGCGCGACGCGGTACGTGCCTACCTGCTGGACACCTTCCCCGCCGAGGCCGAGTACTTCGAGTCCGCGAGCGAACGCGCGCGGACCGTCTCGATCCTGCTCGGAAGCCCGCGTGGCGGGACGAGCGTCATCAAGCAGGTGCTCGCCGCCGCCGACAACGCGCTGGCCTTGCCCGGCGAACACCGGCTCTTCTTCACCTTGCTGGGCTTGAATTTCCCGGACTCGGGCGGGGACGCCGAGGCTGCCGAACGCGGTCCACTCGCCGCGGCGGACCGGAAGTTCCTGCTGGACAGCCTGCTACTGGAATGCCACGGCGAACCGATTCCCGAGCCGGACAAGGGCGAGCGGGAACGATTCGCCTGGGAATGGGCGTTGCGGCTGCGGCTGCAGTGGCCCGAGCTTGACCTCGACCTCGAGCAGATCGTCGGCTGGCTCGTGGACGCGTTCGCCCGCCACGACTGGCGTACCGAGTCGACCCTCACCGTCATGCGTACACTGCTCGACCACGGCGTCGCGGTCAATCCGTACTACTACGACCTGGATCCGGCGCTGGTGCGCTCGGCCTTCCCGGACATCGCCGTCCCCACCGGACCGCCCGCGAGCACGATCATCGAGATCTCGCCGTTCCTCGCGCTCAGCCCGACACGACGGCCGGTGCCCGGAGCACGGCCGGTACTGATGATCAAGGCGTCGAGTGACGCCTACCGGATCCCGTTGCTGCACGAGCTCTTCGATGGCTGGCGGATCAACGAGCTGCACCTCGTGCGCAATCCGCTGGCCGCCGTGAACGGGCTGATCGACGGCTGGGAGCACACCTGCTTCTGGCAGCACGACCTCAGCGCGACCGGCCACTTCGGACAGTCTGATGTAGACCGACGACACTGGAACTTCGATCTGTTCGACGGCTGGCAGAAACAGCTGGACGCACCGTTGGCAGAGCTTTGCGCCTGGCAGTGGGCCGACCCGCACCAGCGGATACTGGCCAACGCCGCCCCAGCACGCCGGATCCTGTTCGAGGACTTCCAGCGCGGCGGACTGGATCGCCGCGCCATGTTCGAGCAGGCGGCCGGCGCGGCTGGGCTCGACTTCGGCGCGGCCATGGCCCGTGCGGCGGCGGCCCCGAAACCGGTGAACCAGACGGTGACCGGACGACGGGCGCGGTGGCGTGACCGGGCGGGCCTGGACCAGATCCTGGCCATCCCCGCGGTCGAAGGCATGGCCAGGCGGCTCGGCTACGATCCGGCAGCGGTCGATACATGGCTGTAGGAAAGAGTTTCGAGCGCGAGCCGTTCCTCGACGAGCTCCGGGGGAAGCAGCCGGCCCGCGCGGGTGCAGAGGTCCTCGATCGTTCGCTCGGCGATGACGGCGCCGAGGTCGCGCAGCTGCGCAAGGCATTGGGCGCGCGCCTTCAGGGTGAGTCCCAGCGCCGGACCGGTACGCGCTTCCTCCGCCACCCGCAGGTAGACGTCCGCCCGGTGCAGCGCGTCGAGCGGTTCAGGCAGCCCGGCGACTGCGGCGTCGTCGGCGGCCAGGCTCAGCCAGAGCCGGTGCTCGTCGTGGTACCCCTGCGCGGAATGCGACCATGGGTCCAGGTACAGGCAGCCGAGCCGATGTGCGGTGCTGCCGAGCGTCGCGGTGTCGCCTGCCGCTTCGGCGTCGGCGAGCACCTGCGCGCCGACCAGGGTGGCTTCCCGGAGCAGGTTCGCGTCCGGCCGGTGGATCAGCGCCAGATGCGCGATCTCGACCCGGTCGCACCCCAGCAGGCGGTACGCGGCGCCGGCGCGGGGGAGGGCGGCCCGCGCGGCGAAGGCGATGTCGCCGATGACGAGCCCCACCGGCCATCCGTCGTCCTGCTCCATGGCCCAGATGGCGGCGCGGGACAGACTGAGAACGTCCTCTGTGGACACCGCGCCGTCGGTCACCAGAGTCTTGGCCGTCACCTTCGCTTCGGGCAGCTGGCCGGAGTCGCGCAGACACAGCGTGACGAGACCGCGAAGACCACGCTCGTCGACCGGATCATCCCCGCGATGGCGATTCGCGAATGGCTTTCGTCCGAAGCGCAAAGGTTTTTCCGTCCGTCGGAGTTCGGTGTGCCGAGGTGCTCACGGTATCCCAAGAAAGAGGAGGTGCGACTGTGACGGGGAACTGGCGCGTCGTTGTCGTCGGTGGCAAGGCGAAGAACCTCGAGTCCGCGTGGCGGCAGGGTTACGAAGTGGTGCATCTGCAGCACCCGGCCCAGTTCACCGATCAGCATCGGGACGCGTCGGCGGCCGCGTTGCTGCTGGACTACACCGACCTCGACCTCATCGTGCCGGTGCTGCGGGCGCTGCACGCGGTCAAGCCGATCGATCAGATCATCGCGATGACCGAGCACGCGCTCGTCCCCGCGGCCAGGATGCGGGAGGCGCTCGGCGTGCCCGGCGTGTCCGCGCGGGCGAGTGCGATGCTGCGGGACAAGCTGGCGATGCGCCGAAGTCTTCAACACGAGCCGGCGTTGATCGTGCGGCACGCCGAAGTCACCGACGAAGCCGGGTGCCGCGCGTTCGGTGAACGCGGCTATCCGATCATGCTCAAGCCGATCGACGGCGTGGGCAGCAGGCAGATCTTCCGGATCGACGATGTCACCGAACTGCCCGCGGCGGTGGCGAGCCTTCGGGAGTCCGGCTGCGAACGTTTCCTCGCGGAGCAGTTCGTCGAGGGTCGCGAGTTCAGTGTCGAGTCGCTTTCCCTCGGCGGGGAGCACCGACTGGTCGCGATCACCGAGAAGTTCCTCGGCGCCAACGGTGTGGAGGCCGGGCACGTCGTGCCCGCCAGGCTCACCCCGGCGGAGGACGCGGCGATCCGCGGCCTCGTCCTCCGGTTCCTCGACGTCATCGGGCTGACCGACGGCCTCGGGCACACCGAGGTGATCCTCGGCGAGGACGGACCGGTGATCGTGGAGTCACATGACCGGGTCGGCGGCGACCGGATCACCGACCTGGTCGCGGGCGCATACGGCGTGCACCTGGTCGAGGCTGCGTTCGCGGTCGCCTCCGGTGACCGGCCGCTGCCGCCGGAAGAAGTGCCTGCCGGACGGGCGATGGCGATCCTGTTCCTCACACCGCCCGCTGGAAGACTTGTCTCGGTGTCCGGTGTGGACGAAGCCAGGCTGCGCGCGGGTGTCCGCGAAGCGGAGTTCACCCGTGAGCCAGGCGATCTGCTGCCGGAATTGCGCAGCAGCGATGACCGCAGCGGCTTCGTGATCGTCGTCGCCGAGGACGCGGATCGTGCGCTGGCACTCGCGCGAGACGCGGTGGCGGATATCCGGATCGAGGTCGAAAGTGAGGCCTGACGTCACGACGGCCTACCTTGAACTGGCGCGGCCCGGCGGCCCGTTCGCCGGTCTCATGGACCGGGTCGCCATTCCCCCGGGCATCAGGGCCAGGGATGTGCGTGGCCTCCTTTCCCGTCCCCTCTTCCTCGCCGAAGAGAAAGCTCGTCGGGCGGGCGCCGACATGCGATTCCTGTTCGACCTGCTGGTGTCACTGCCGGACCGGTTGTTCGAGGGGGACTTTGCCGCCTACGGCCGCGCGCTCGGCCTGACCGAGGCCCAGATCAGCCTCGCCGGGCGGACCCGCGTCGCCGAACCGACGGTGTTCGGCCGGGGTGATCTGTACCTGCGTGGTGGTGAGCTCAAACTGCTGGAGTTCAACCTCGGCAGCTCCATCGGCGGCATGGAGTGGGTGGACATCAACCGCGCGCTGCTCGCCGCGCCCGAGTTCGCCCGGTTCGCCGAAGAACACGAACTCGGCTTTCACGATCCGCTTGCCGCGATCGCGGCCGAGTTGACACGCCACGCCCGCCGGGAAACGGGCGGCGAGCGCCCACTTGTCGTGCTGACCGACTGGCCTGGCAGTTACGAGCACCACATCGAAAGCTTCGAGATGCTGGCCGAGCGGCTCGACGGGCCAGCGCTGGAAGTCCGGAGCTGCGCGATGGGGGAGCTGCGGGCTTCGGCGGACGGCGTCTTCCTGCATGGTGCGAAGGTCGATCTGCTCTACCGGTTCTTCGGGCTCAAGGAGATCGCGGGCACGGCAGGCGGCTTCGAACTCGCCGAGCCTTTCCTGCTGGCGCATGAGGCCAGGACGACGCCGATGTTCCTGCCCTTCGAGTACTCCTTGTACAGCAACAAGAGATCGCTGGCGATGCTCTCGGACGAGCGCAACCGGCAGGTGTTCGCCGCCGACGAGCTCGCGGTGATCGACCGGATCCTGCCGTGGAGCCGTCCGCTCGTGCCCGGCGAGGTGGTGTCACCCGAGGGGCGCGTGGACCTGTTCGACTACTGCCGGGCCCGGCGAACCGGCCTGGTACTCAAGCCCTCGTCGGGCTTCAGCGCCGGGGGGATCGTGCCGGGCTGGGCCTGTGACGAGCGCACCTGGCTCGACACGCTGACGTACGCCGCTTCGCACAGCTTCGTGGTGCAGGAACGGGTTTCACCGGACCCGGAGCCGTTCCGGGAACCGGGTGACGACGCGATAAGTGATTTCGCCGTGAATTGGGGGCTTTACGTGTTCGGTGACGGCTACGCGGGCGGCATGACCAGAGGGATGCCCAGTGAGAACGATCCGGTGATCGGCGGGGTGGCGGCCATGATCGGCTGCCTGTTCCACCACCCGGAAGCCGGGTGCCCGAAATGATTCTCACCGGTCGTGAAATCGAGCGTGAGTGGCGAAACGGCCGCATCACCATCGATCCGTTCTTTCCGGAGCAGGTCAACCCGAACAGCTACAACTTCCGGCTCGGCCGGACGCTGCGGGTCTACCGGCCTGGTTGCCTCGACCCACGTCAGGTCAACGAGTTCGACGAGATCGAGATCCCGGACGAGGGTTACGTGCTGGAGCCGGGGAGGCTTTTTCTGGCTCACACGATCGAAATCCTCGGCAGCGACCATTACGCGCCTACATTCGCCGCGCGCTCGTCGATAGCCAGGCTGGGCATCTTCATCAACTTGTCGGCGAGTCTGGGGGATATCGGCTACAAGGGGCAATGGACGCTCCAGCTTTACACGAGCCACAGCGTCCGGGTCTATGCCGGTATCAACATCGGCCAGATGATGTGGTGGCGCACGCAGGGGGAGATCCAGTTGTACGAAGGCAAATACCAGGGCGCGTCCGGACCTCGGTCCAGCGATATCCACGTCGATTTCGAGAAGCAGTTCGCCCGAGACCGGTTCCCAGGGCTCGGTGCCACGCTCGTTCCGGGAAGTGTCGGCCCGAAGTTCGCCGCGCTGGCCGAGGCGAGCAGCCGGTTCCGGGTGCCACCGGCGTTCTGCGTGCCGGAGCAGGTCTTCGACGACGCGATCGACACCGGGTTGCTGGAGCAGCTGGCCGAGGCGTTCGAGGACCTGCGTGCGACCGTGGGCGCGTTTTTCGCCGAGTCGGTGGCGCGGATCGCGGAGCTGGCAGAGCAGATCACCTTCCCCGAGTGCGAACGGAACCTGCTCGTCGCTCGGTTGCGGGAGGTGTTCGATGAATCCGATGTGCTCGCGGTCCGCTCCTCCGGTATCCGCGAGGACACGGCGACGAGCAGCCTCGCCGGAGTGCACGACACCGTGCTCGGGGTGCGCGGGCCGGATGAGGTCGTGGCAGCCGTCGAGCAGTGCTGGCGCTCGTACTACGCCGCGCCTGCCGTCGCCGCCAGGGTGCGCGACGGCGACTTCGAGGCGTTGCCGCGGCTGGCGGTCATCGTGCAGGAGCAGATCGATCCGGTCATTGCCGGTATCGCGTTCACCGGGCTGGCGGCAGGCGAGCGCGAGCGGACCACGATCGAGTACGTGACCGGTCTCGCCGACAGGCTCGTCGCCGGCGTGGCGGCGCCGACGACCGTGGATTCGAGTGACCTGGGCACTGAGCACCTCGTCGAGCTTTCGGCGGTGGTCGAGCTGGCTGGGCTGCTAAAGGAACAGCACGGGCACGACGTCGACATCGAGTGGGCCGCGGACGAGAGCGGCGTCTGGCTGATCCAGATCCGCCCGCTGACCGCCACGCTCGACCGCGCGGAGGTCAAGGAACCGGTGGGCGCCGCGTGCAGCCTGTACTTCGACCAGGTGCCTGCGTCGTTCGAACTCGGTGACGTCGCCGCTGTCTACAGTGGATACGTCGCCAAGCGCGGCCCGGCGTACCGGCTGGCCGCCGCCAACGGCGTCGCGGTCGGCGCGGGCTGGGTACTCCATTTCAACGGGCGTGGCCTCCACGATGAGGAGACCGCCGCCAGGCTGCGCGCGGAGCTGGCCACCGGAAGCTCTGGCGAATGCGTGCTCGACCTGGGCGACAACCTCAGGCAGATCGTGGTGGCGAAGGAGGACGTGCTCGCCAGGCTGGCCGAGCTCACCGGAGCCGGTCCGGACGGGACTGCGCTGCGCGCCGCGGTCGTGCGTGATTACATCCGCGGTGAGCTCGGGGTGATCGTCCGCGAAGCCGATCACGGCGTGGTCGTTGAGTACAGCTCGGCCGGGCTGATGGCGCTCAACCGGGGCACCGCGGGCGGGCAGACGCTGGTCATGTCGGCCTCCGGCGAGGTCGACACGCCGACCGCGCACGAGGACGCGGTGGGGCTGCTCCCGCATCTTGGGCAGCTCAAGGACTTCGCCGCCGCCATGCGGGCGAAGTACGGATCCGTCACGATCGAGTGCGTCTACGCCGACGACCGGATCTACTTCGTGGACTACTCGATCCTCGGTGACGACCCGATGGTCGTGACGTCTTCGGGCGGCGTGCGGATCTCGCCGGGCACCGCCGTCGGGCGGCTGTACCCGCTCGACCAGGACGAACTGCTGAGCAGACTTTCGATCGGCCCGGCGGTGAGCATCTCGAAGTCGGCCGACCTTTCAGAGTACGCGGGGCTCGCCACGATCGTCGAGAAGATCAAGGCGCTGGAAGAAAAACCGATCATCCACGCCAGCCGCCCGTACGCGGTCTTGTCCGTCCTTATTGGACACGTTGCCGGGTTCGTCTTCGAACAGGGCTCGACGCTGGGCCATCTGGCGATCCTGCTGCGTGAGGCAGGGGTGCCCGCGGTGGCGGCCACGGGTGTCCGTACCGCGGAAGAAGTCGTGATCAGCGACGGAATGGTGACCGTGAACGGTGAAAGGCAAGGACGATGACGGACAGTGAACGGGCCGCCTGGCTGGTGCTGGGCAAGCTCGGCTACCTGAACGGGACGGCGCGTCCGCGCGGCGGTGATCCGGTCGTGGTGGTTCCACTGCAAGCTCCGCTCGAAGACGGTGATCCGGTGAACACGGTTGTGCTGAGTTGGGACGAACTCGGCGAGGTGCGGTTGCGAGCGGGTTCTGTCGATGGTGCCCACCGGGCCGAGGCGAGCGCCGACGGTGCCGAGATCTTCGGTGACATGCTGCCGGGACAGGCCCTGCGGGTCATCGCCGCCGCGGTGTCCACTGAGGACGGTCTGCGGCAGCCGATTGTGCCGCTGTGCTATGTCAGCGCGGTCTTCGAGGATGGCCGGTACCTGGCCCACCTGTATGCCCAGATCCGGTTCCTCGCCGAGGACGCCTGCTTCATCCGGCTCACCCCGGAGCCGGTCGCCGTGACCGGGCCCGACGATCTCGGATGGCTGGACGAGTTCCTCGACCGGCACGCGGGCGAGTCACTGTTTCTGAACAACCATCAGAAGTACTACCGGAAATGCTTCGCGGGCAAGGAACTCGAGTACAAGTACACGCTGGAACCACCGGTCGACATCTGGACGCTGACCGTGGAGCTGTACCGGCGGCTGCGAGCGGGCGCGCTGTCCGGTTACCTCATGGAGTACCGCGACGAGTTTCAGGCCTGGGACTACTTCAACCATCTGTTCCAGGTGACCGCGCCCGAAGCCGACCGCGGGTACGTCTCGTTCGTGCCCACCACCGACGGCGCCAACCTGGTCAAGCGCAAGTGGTTCGAGTCGGATGCCTTCGAGCGCAGGGAAAGCCATACCTACGGGGTACGCCCGGCGGCGGGCTTCGACGCCTACGTGCGCGACGAACTGGGCGTGTCGGCCACCCGGCTGCCGTCGTTCCGGCGGGTCCGCTACGACGTGAACTTCGAGTCCACCCGCACCGGTCACGTCTACGGCATCTTCTTCGACCACGTCAGCCTCATCGAAGCCCCGGAAATGGTGCTCAACCAGTGCGAAGTGGAGTACCTGCGCAGCCGGACGGTGCTCGAGCCGGACGAGAGCGCGGTGCTGAAGGAGATCGCGGAGATCGCCACCTGGCTCGAGGGCTTCCTGCGCGAGCACGGGCTCACCGACGAACGCGGCTACTACTCGAAAATGACCTTCCTGCTCGACTCGGTGGCCGCGCGGCCCGAACTCGCGATCGAGGTGAGCTGAGATGCGTCCACGCGAAGTAAAGGCCGTGCTGCTCGACGTCGAGGGCACCCTCTGTGTCCACGGCGTCGCGCTGCCCGGCGCGGTCAGCGCCGTGGCGGCGTTACGCGAGAGCGGGCTGGCGATCCGCTATCTGACCAATGTGGAGTCCCGGCGGCCGCAGGCGATCGCGGACGAGCTGACAGCGTCAGGCTTCGACGTGCGGCCAGGCGAGCTTCACACGCCGATCTCCGCCGCGCTCGCGTTGTTCGCCAAGACGTCGGACGCGCACGTGCTCCCGCTGGTGTCGGACTCGCTGCGCGGGTTGTTTCCCACGGCGAGCGCGCCGCCGTTCACCCATGTGCTGGTGGGCGACTGCCGGGAGGTACTCGGCTATCCGATGCTCGATGTCGCGTTTCGCGCGCTGCGGGCAGGGGCGGAGCTCGTCGCGTTGCAACGTGGACGGTACTTCAAACGGCCGGACGGCGATCACCTCGATTCCGGTGCGATCGTGGCGGCTTTGGAGTACTCCGCACAGGTAGCGGCCCAGGTGGTGGGCAAGCCGTCGGCTGAGTTCTTCCGGACCGCGGCCGCGGACGCCGGTGTCCCGATCGACGCGTGTCTCGTCGTGGGCGACGACGTGTCGACCGACATCGAAGGCGGGCTGGCGGCAGGGGCTCAGGTCATCCAGGTGCGCACCGGAAAGTACGCGGACCAGGTGCGCGCGGGGCAGGTTTCCCCGGCGGTGAAGACCGTAGGGTCTGTCGTCGACCTGCCATGGATGTGGTCATGACCGTGTACTGGGTGGTCTGGGACGCCGCCGCGAGCTGGATCGTGAACGCGATGGACGCCGAGCGCGCGCTTCCGGCGGTCCG
Source organism: Amycolatopsis sp. NPDC059657 (assembly GCF_042734395.1). Taxonomy (NCBI): domain Bacteria; kingdom Bacillati; phylum Actinomycetota; class Actinomycetes; order Pseudonocardiales; family Pseudonocardiaceae; genus Amycolatopsis; species Amycolatopsis sp. NPDC059657. The sequence continues at coordinate 22,286 of NZ_JBHWEB010000083.1, forward strand.
CCGTCTGCGTGAACGCGGGATCACCGCCGTGGCCAGGCCGCCGGCCCCGAACTGCCAGACGCCGCCGTCGCTGGCGACGTTGTTCACCGGGACGTGGCCGGCGGAACATGGCGTCACGGGGTTCACCGTTCCGGGACCGCCGACCGGACCCGTCGCAGCGGTGACTTCTGGTTTTGCCGCCGACTTTCCGCTCAGGCCGACGGTCTGGCGCACGGCGGCCGAGCACGGCGTGCGCAGCGCGTTCGTGCACGCGCCGTGGGTATTCGACGGTGACGGGAACGTGGCGGCCGGAACCGAGGCCGCGATCGAGGCCTACAGCTCGCGTCGCTCCCGGCACGACCGGCTGCCTGTCGTGCCTGGCTGGCGCCACAGCTGGCCGGTGACAGGGTTCGAGACCACGGTGACGGCGCGCGACGGGGCGGTCCGGCTCGATACCGGCGCCGGGTTGTACGAGCTCGGCGCCGACGACGACTGGACGCCGGTGCGGTTGCCGGACGGTCTCGGGTTTTGGGCCCGGTACGTGCACGCGGGCGGCCCGGCGGTGGTGCGAACCGGCATCTGGGCACCGCGTGCCGGGGGTTCGGACACAGCACTGACCGAACGGCTGGCCCGTGCTCCGCTGTTCGCAGGCGAAGGTGTTGGTTCGTACTACCGGTCCGGGCTGCTCGGGCCGCGGCTCGTAGACGGCGGCGACGGCAGCGCGGAAGAGATCTTCCTTGGCTCTGTCCGATGTGCGCACCGCGCGTTCGACGGCGCGGCACGCACGGTGCTCGCCGGGACCGACGCCGACCTGGTCGTGATCTACCTGCCGACGACCGACGATGTCGGACACGAGTTCGCGGGCTGGTGCGATACGGCCAGCCTCGCCTACCGGCCGGACGTGGCCGATGCGGTGTGGACGTTGCTGAAGCGTTGCTACCAGGACGCGGACAGCACACTCGGCCGGGTGCTCGACCGTGCGGGACCCGACGACACCGTCCTGCTGACCGCGGACCACGGCATGGTGGGCAGCGCGTTTCAGGTCAATGTCAACGAGCACCTCATCGAGGCCGGATTCGCCGCGTCGACGGCCGACGGCGCGTTCGACCCCGCCAGGTCCTCGGTGATCTACCACCCGGCGGGCAACGGTTCGCTGGTGGTCAACGACGACGCACGGCCAGGTGGAGTCGTACCCGCCGACCACGCCGCACGGACCCTGCGGCAGGCGATGGCCTCGTTGTCCGGACTGGCCGGGGTGCGCGGATTCGTCGACGAACACGGCGGGCCGACGCGCCCCGAGGACACCGTGGCGTTCCTGGTGCTCGACGACGACTACCAGCCGTCGGCCGCGGTCGACGGCGGTGCCGTGGTGCGGCCCATGGGCAAGACCGGAGCGCACGTGGTGAACACCGGCACCGACCGCTTGCACGCAGTCTTCGCCGCCGCCGGGCCGGGCCTGTCCGCCGGCCTCGACCTGGGCGTGGTGGACAACACGCTGCCAGCCGCTCTGGTGGCGCACCAGCTCGGCTTCGGGGCGCCGCCCGACCACGCCAACCTCAAGTCCAGCAAGGGAACACTGTGATCGAGTACCTGAATTTCCTGGGCACCACCGTGCTGTTCGACGTCGCCGACGACGCGGCCGAGACCTACGCCCCGGTGCGGGCGTTCTTCCGGCACCTGATGTCCGAGCGCCCGGACGGCGAGCCGACCTTCCGGATCGCCGTGCGCGGCTACCGGCCCGACGTCGACGTCCCCGCGTCGGTGTGGGAGATCGAGCAGTCGGTGATCAGGCGCAGCAGCGCCGCGGCATTCAGCTTCCACGCCCATGTCGTCGACAGGCCGGGGCGCCGCCACTACGTCAACGGGGCGACCCTGCTCGACGTGCCCAGAGACGTCAGAGTGGACAACACCTTCGAAATCCGCATCACGGCCAGGTCGAAGGTGCAGATGCTGGACTTCGTCCGTGACCTGGTCATCCGGGACCAGGAGTCCCGCGGCACGGTGGTGCTGCACGCTTCGGCGGTCCGCGACGAGACCACGGCACTGGTCATCGCCGGGCCGAAGGGCGCTGGCAAGACCACCACAATGCTTTCGATGCTCCGCAACTCCTCCTGGAGCTACTTCACCGGTGACAAGCTGTTCTGCCGCCCGGTCGAGGGTGGCGTCGACGTCTACCCTTGGCGGGACTACCCGTACGTCGGCGTTGGCACCATCCTCGCGGATCCCGCGCTCACGAAGCTGGTTCGCGCGACAGTCGCGCCCGGGGTGGACCAGTTGCTGCCCGACAAGAAGCTTCTGCTCGATCCCGATGTCTTCGAACAGTGGCTGGGCACCGAGTTCACCGCCGAGCCGCGGCGGCTCGCGGCACTTCTGTTGCCCGAGGTGCGTCCAGGCGAGCCGATGACGACCCGGCATCTCACTGACCCCAACGAGCGATGGGCACAGCTCAACAAGATCGTGGACCGGCAGGTCGACACCACATTCTTCGGCTGGCAGTCCTACTTGGTCCCTGACTACGCGGCCTTCTACGCCGCACTGTCCGCACTGCCCGCGCACCTCGGGAACGTGCCGATGATCCGCCTGCGCGGGACCTTGGACGTCGATCCCGATGTCGTGCTCCGTGCCGGCGCGGCGGTGCGCTGACGTGGTGTTGATCGGACGAAACCCGGTGCTGCTCTCGATAATCGGGCTGACCGGCTGTGGGAAGTCGACCTTCGCGGCGTTGGCCGCGGAGTTCGCCGCCGATCGAGGCTTGAGCTTCGCCACGGTGAAACTGGCGGCCCCGCTCTACACGCTGCAGGACAAGGTCTACGCCGTCGCGGGGATGAAAGTCCCGCCGGGTGCGCAGGACCAGATCCTGATGGAAAACCTCGCAGGCGAGCTCCGCCGAATCCAGCCGGCGTCGCTGGCCACCGACTTCCTCCGGCGCCTTGCCACGATCAAAGCCGATGTCGTGGTCAACGATGACCTGCGCGATCCGCACGTGGACGCGGTAGCGCTGCGGCGTCACGGGTTCCGGATCGTCCGGGTCACCGCCGACGAGGCGGTTCGCACGGCGAGGCTCACGCGTCGCGGCGATCTCAGCCACTCGGACCGGTCGACCGCCGAACTGGACTTGATCCACCCCGAGGTCGTCATCGACAACAGCGGGGAGCTCGCCCGGTTCCGGGAACGGGCCACCGAGATACTGGAAGGCTGGCAGTGATCCTGACCGGCAGTGACATCGACCGTGAGGTGCTGGCCGGTCGTATCCACATCGACGACTATGACCGGGAACGGCTGGAGCCCAACAGTTACGGCTTTCGGCTGGCGGCCGATCTCCTGTGGTACGAGGACGAGATCGTCGACTGTTTTGAAGCGCCCGTCGCGCATCGCGAGGCGATCGGCACGGAAGGCGTCGTGCTGCTGCCGGACCGGCTCTATCTCGGTGCCACGATGGAGGCGATGGGCAGCTCGCATTATGCCGCGACGCTGTACGCGAGCCGCTCGGTCAGCACGCTCGGGATCTGGATCCAGTACTCCGCGCCGCTCGGACACAGCGGCGCGGTGTTCCCATGGACGCTCGAGATCAAGGTGGCCGCGCCGGTGCGGGTCTATCCGGGCATGATCGTCGGCAAGCTCGCCTTCTGGTCCATGCAGGGCGAAGCGGTCAACTACGCGGGCAAGTACACCGGTTCACGAACGACCGTCGTCTCCCGGCTGAGCACCGAGCGGGCCACCAGGCCGGAACTGCAGACGGCGGGCGCTCCGTGAGGCTCAGGCTGCTCGCCGACGCGGTGCGGCTGGTTTCCGTCGCGGCCAGGATCGCCATACCACCACGGGCCCGCAGCCGGGAGCGAATCCGCGTCACGGTGCTGTCCGAGCCGGTCGAGGTGCTGCGTGACCGGTGGGGAGTCCCGCACGTCTACGCGCGGAACCGGGCGGACCTGTTCGCCGCGCAGGGTTTTCTCCACGCGCGGGACCGGCTGTGGCAGATGGAACTGCAACGACGGCTGGGCCGCGGCGAGCTGGCTGAACTGGTCGGCCCGGACGCGCTCGACGGCGACCGGTTCGCGAGGACACTCGGGCTCAGGCGAACGGCCGAGGCCGAAGTGTCGCTTTTGGACAGTGCGACCCGTGCGGCGGTCGAGGCCTACGTCCGCGGTGTCAACGCCTGCCTCGGCACGCGTCGCGGTCTTCCCCCGGAATTCCGGCTGCTCGGCCATCGGCCCCGGCCGTGGACCGCGGTGGACGTGCTCGTCTGGGGCAAGGCGCTCGGCCTGAGCATGTCCGGGAACTGGGCGTCGGAGGTGTTGCGCGCCAGGATCGTCGACGCGCTCGGGCCCGATGCGGCCGCCCGGCACGACCTCGGGTACCTGCCGGGCCAGTGCTCGACGGTGCCCGCAGCCGAGTCCCCAGAGCTGCCTGCCGACCCGTTGCTGGGTAGCTCCCACGTCGCTCAGGGCAGCAATGCCTGGGCCGTGTCGGGAAAGCTGAGCAAGCACGGCAAGCCGTTGCTCGCCTGCGATCCGCATCTGAACATCTCCTTCCCGGCGATCTGGTACCAGAACCACCTGCACGCGCCCGACTTCCATGTGACCGGCGCCGGCCTGCCCGGCGCGCCCGGCGTGGTGACCGGGCACAACGACCGGATCGCGTGGGGGTTCTCGAACGCGCGCGCCGACGTCCAGGACCTGTTCGAGGAACGCGTCGAGGACGGGCGTTACCTGCACGGGGACCGGTGGCTGCCGCTGACGGTCACCCGCGAGACCATCTCGGTGCGGCGCGGCGGCGACGAGGTCGTCGAGGTCCGCGCGACCGGGCACGGACCGCTCGTCACCGAAGTGCTCGGCGGGTCAAGGGAACTGGCGTTCTGCTGGACCGGCAACATCCCGGGCGGCCTGCTGCCGTCCCTGCTGGCGTTGAACGCCGCCGAAGACTGGGCGGCGTTCGACCGCGCGCTCGACGGGTGGGCCGAGCCCGCGCTGAACTTCGTCTACGCCGACGTCGACGGGCACATCGGGTACCGGCTCGCCGGGGCGGTGCCGGTGCGCGCGGACGGCGACGGAAGCGTGCCGGCCCCTGGCTGGACCGGCACCCACGAATGGACCGGGCTGGTCGCCGCGGACGAGTTGCCCCGAGCTCTCGACCCGGCGACGAACCTGCTGGTCACGGCAAACAACCGGATCGAAGAGGCCGAGCGGATCCCCGGTGAATGGATTCCGGACTACCGGGCCAGGCGGATCGCGGACCTGCTCGGCGCCGGGGAGCACGAGGTCGGGACCTTCACCCGGATCCAGAACGACGTGCTCAGCCTGCCAGGGCTGGAGCTCGCGGGACTGGCGAACCGGTTGCCGGCCGTGAACCCGCTCGAGCGCGCGGCCCGTGACGCGCTGGTCCGCTGGGACGGCGAGCTCACCGCGGACAGCGGCGCGGGCGCGATCTACTGGAGTCTGCGCACCGCGCTGCTCAAGCATGCCTACGCGGACCTGGCCGGGCCGCTTGGTCTGAAGGCGGGGCTCGGCATGTTCACCTGGCAGCCCGGCCTGGAATTCCTGGAGTACGTCGCCACGCCCAACACGCTCAAAAGGCTGACCGCGCGTGAGGACGACTGGCTGCCGCCAGGGCGTGACTGGCAGTCGGTGTTCACGGGGGCGTGGCGGGAAGCACTGGCGGAACTGACCGGACAGCTCGGGCCGGATGTCGGCGACTGGCGGTACGGGCGGTTGCACCAGCTGACCCTGTGCCATCCGTTCGGCGGCCTCCCGCTGCTCGACAGGCTGGTGAACCGTGGCCCGTTCCCGACCGGCGGCGACCTCGACACGGTCTGCGCCGGCCAGCTCGGCCAGAGTGCGGACGGCTCGCCCGCCTACAGCGGCGGCGCCTACCGCCAGGTCTGTGACCTGGCGGACTGGGACCGGTCGGTGAGCGTGCTCGCCACCGGCCAGTCCGGGCGCCCCGGCGACCGGCACTACGCGGATCTCGCCGAACTCTGGCTCCGCGCTGAGTACCACCCGATGTTGTGGACCAGGTCGCTGGTGGAGCAGGAAACAGAGCAGCGAATCGCACTCGAACCGTGAAAACCGAGCTTGGGGGATCGTGATGGAAGAGCGGGAGTCAGCCGTCGCCGTGGTGGGTGCGGGAGCAGCAGGTGCGCTCACCGCGCTTCGCTTGCTGGGCGGCGGACGGTTCGAAGTGGTGCTCATCGATCCGGCGCGTGAAGCCGGTCGCGGCGTCGCCTACGCGACGCGGGAACCTTCGCACTTGCTCAACGCCCCGGCCGGCCGGCTGAGCGCCGATGAGGGCGATCCCGGCCAGTTTGTCCGGTGGGCTTGTGAACGGCTGGGCCGCGAAGTCCGGCCGGACGAGTTCCTGCCGAGAGGCCTGCTCGGTGACTATCTCGGCTCGCGGCTCGACGCCGTGGGTGGCCGCCTGCGCCGGGTACGGGAACATGTCCTCGCCGCCGAGCGGTGTGCGGACGGGGTGACGCTGCGGCTGACGTCCGGCGACGCCCTCGCCGTCGCGGCCGCCGTGCTCGCGGTCGGGGTGCCTCAGCCCGGGTGCGACTGGGCGCCGGACGCGCTGCGAGAGTCGCCCGCGTTCGTCGCGGATCCTTGGGCGCCCGGTATCGATGCCGACCGCGGCGGTGATGTGCTGCTCGTCGGTTCCGGGCTGACCATGGTGGACCTCGCGGTCCAGCTCGACCGTCCCGATCGGACACTGCATGTGGTGTCCCGCACCGGCTTGCTTCCCCGGCGGCACCTGGCTCGACGCATCAGCTCGCCCCCCGCACCCGACTTGACCGGCGTCACCGACCTCGACGCGGTGTGGCGAGTGGCGTCGGCGGGGCGGGACTGGCGTTCGGCCGTGGACAGTCTGCGCGCGGCCACCCCCCGGATCTGGGGTGGCCTGCCGGAAACCGAGCGGGAACGGTTCCTCGCCGAGAAGGCACGCTACTGGGACAGCTACCGGCACCGGATGGCTCCGGCGGCCGCCGACCGGCTCCGTGAGATCCGGCGAGCAGGACGACTTCTGATGTATACCGGAGAAGTCGACGCGACCACACCGGACGATGGCGGGCTGCGCGCCGAGCTGACCGGGGGAGAGGCACTGCGCGTCGGCACGGTCGTCAACTGCACCGGTCCGTGCCACGACCTGAGCAAGTCCACGAACCCGCTGGTGAGGTCACTGCTCGAGAGCGGGCTCGCCGTTCGCGGCCCCCACGGACTAGGCCTCGATACCGGCGCCGACGGCCGCTTGCGCGCGAATGGTCCACTATGGACGATCGGAGCGACCCGCGTCGGCACGCTCTGGGAATCCACCGCGTTCCCGGAGATCAGGGCACAGGCGACCGCGGTCGCCGCCAGCGTGTCGGCCTCGATCGGGCGGAAGGCGTCCAGCCGTCGGCGCCCGCGTGACCGCTACGGCCTGACGCTGAGCACGACCCGGGAGGCGGCCGCGGTGTTCGGCAAGGGCATCGACGGGATCCTGCGCGGCCAGCGTGGCGCGCTGGGTCACCTCGTCGCCGCGACCGAGGCCGACCCGGGTTTCGCGCTCGGTCACGCGGTGCTCGCGCTGCTCGGGCTGGAATGGGGAGCGCCGGTCGATATCGCCGCGTCGGTACGCGACGCGCGCGCGTTCGCGGCGGGTGCCGACAGCAGGGAGCGCAGCTTCGTGGCGGCGGTGGCGGCCAGGGCGGCGGACTCGCGAGCCGGTGGCCGGGCTTTGCTGCGGCACATCGAAAGCCACCCCCGTGACGCGTTCGCGGTCAACGTCGCGGTGCCGACCATCTCGTTCGGCGGGTTCACCAGCGAGCAGGAAACCTGGTCGCTGGTGGAAAGCCTGGCGGGACACTACGGCGACGACTGGTGGTACCAAAGCCAGCTGGCTTTCGTCCGGCAGGAGCAGGGACGCTGGATCGAGGCCGAAGCACTCGCTTCCCGTGCACTGGCAGCGGAACCGGCGTCCAGCCACGCCGTGCACGCGCGAACACACGTGTTCTACGAGACGGGTGCGCACCAAGAAGGACTGGCCTGGCTCAACGACTGGATCGGCGCCTGGGGCGACACCAGCGACGGCCGGATCCACTTCGCCTGGCACGCCGCGCTCCACGAGTTGATGCTGGGCGACGACGAGGCGGTCCGGCGGCGCTACGACCGTGACCTCGCCGCAGTGCGCGGACCGCGAGCGCTCGTCGACGCGGCTTCGCTGCTGTGGCGCTGCGAGATGACCAGGAACTGGGACCGCAAGGACGGCGCGACCGCCGTACTCGCCTCCTCCCCGCAGGAGTGGCTGACCGACCCGCCGACGTCGTTCGCCGCCATGCACGCGGCGATCGCGATGGCCGCGGCCAAGGACCAGACCCGGCTGCGGATATTGGCCACCTACGCGGCTGGCCACGACTCTGAGGTATACCGGCAAGTGGTCGCACCGCTGTGCGGCGGGCTGCAGAATGTCGTCGCGGGGCGCTGGAACGCGGCGGTCGCCCAGCTGGAGCAGGTGCGCCCGCGCGTCGCCCACCTCGGCGGCAGCGCCGCCCAGCGTGAGGTCATCGAGGACACCTTCGTGCACGCGCTGGCCAAGGCGGGACGGCACGAGGAAGCGGCCGACGTCCTATCGGCGCGGCTTGACCGGCGTCCGGCCTCCCCGCTCGAACGCGGCAGGCTGGCCGGGTTGCGTAACCTGGCCTCAGGCGACATCCGCTGGCAGCCCATGACCGTCGGCAAGAACGAACGAGCCCGTTTGAACGGCCACCGCCCGATGATCGTGTGGTTCACCGGGCTTTCCGGGGCGGGCAAGTCGACCATCGCCGACCTGCTGGAGCAGTGCCTGCACGCCGAAGGCAGGCACACCTACCTGCTCGACGGCGACAACGTCCGCCACGGCCTCAACCGCGACCTCGGCTTCGCCGACGCGGACAGGCAGGAGAACATCCGGCGAGTCGCCGAGGTCGCCGCACTGATGGCGGACGCCGGGTTGATCGTGCTGGTGTCCTTCATCTCGCCATTCGCCGCCGAGCGAGAGCTCGCGCGCGGGCTTGTCAAGGACGGCGAGTTCTGCGAGGTCTTCGTCGACACCCCGCTCGTGGTCGCGGAAGGCCGTGACCCGAAGGGTCTCTACCGCAAGGCGCGCAGCGGCCGGTTGAAGGACTTCACCGGCATCGACTCGCCGTACGAACGTCCCGAGCGCCCCGAGATCCGCATCGACACGACAACCCAGACAGCCGAGGACGCCGTCGGGAAGATCATGGCTCAACTGCGTTCGATGAACTTCTGACCCGCTTGACGGCGCAGGGGGGCGGCGGAGGTGCTCGGCTCGGGTGGTCCGTCACTCGCGACCCGGTGCCGCGATACTCGGATCCCCGGCGGGGTCGTCTCGGTCAGCTGGCGATCGGGAGGCCCGGCTCGGCCAGCGCGGTCAGGCCGCGTTCGGTCACCACGGCGGGGACCCGCTCGCCGATCCTGCCCGATCGCGCGGGTGCGATGAGCGCGGACCTGCTCAGTAAGTGCGCGGTCGGCTGGTCGCAGCACGACATGCCATCGACGTAGAGGTCGGGCTCACGGCTGATGGTGACCTGGCCACGTCCGTCACGGACCGCTTTCAGCATGCTCAGCGCGCGCTGGTTCAGTGGTTCTTGAGCCATGATCTCGTCCCGTCGACAGAGTGTTGTCGAATCTGCATGGAGTGCTTCCGCGTTTCGGATTGAACAATCCTAGGTATATGGACCAGTCGCACTCAATGCCTGAACGGCGAGCCCCTCAATCTGTGGAACTCTTTCTCGGTTTTGCGGACCAGGGTTTCACCCTTTTATGGACAACCCCGCTGCCGTCTCGGTGCGAAGGGCGGCGCAAGACGGCAGCGGGGTCGGGTTCTCGGCCTGCTGAACCGGGGAGGTGGCCGACGCGCTGTCCGTTCCCAGTGCGGCGCTTCGGCCCGTTCGTCGAACCTAGTGGGTGGAGCGAGAAAAAGGGGCGGCTTTCCGCATACCGTGCGAGTTTTTCGTGAGGGCGCGAAAAGTTCGGCAGGATCAAGAGTGAATGGCCCAGGCATGACAGTCGATCGAGCACTGGCGTCCCGAAACCGGTCGCGTATCAGTGAGCAGGCTGGCAGGTTCTATTGAGGGGAAGGTCAAACGTGGCGTGCGAGTTCGGGATTTAGCGGGCTTTATTCCGGCCTGACCTGGTGAGGGGTCCCAGACACCCCGGCACTCGCACCCCACTCGCGCCCCGCTCCAGTGGACCCGGCGCGCGCCGGCGCCTTCGTGCGAAGCCTTCGGGTGTTGGTTTCACTCTGGCGAATGACATGGATCGACACGGATCCGGTGCATACAGGAACGTATCGTTTGACCATTGATCGCACGCGTGTCCGGATCTGATCATTAAAATCTAGACCAACCTCGATCCGCCGAAAGACCTGGGCAGCATGTCCGAAGAAGCCGGAGGAACTTGCGCGTTTTGCTGACTCGTCGGACGGTCGGCATGTGGTGGAATCGAGGACGAGGCAGGCAGGAGGTCTCCACAGTGTCATCGAGTCGCGAGCTATAGGTGTGCGCCCGCGCGACGTGCCGATCTCGCCTTGGCGGGGATCGGCTGCTTGATCGCCAGGAAGGCGCACGCTTCCCGGACTGATTTGTACGTCTCAAACATTGCTCGTCGACAACGAACGATACGACCGTCGGATGACGGACAGGAGAAGCAACCGCATGACGAAATCCCCTGATGGTGGAGTCGCGCACGAGGATCAGGTGTACTACCGTCCGGGCAGGCTGAGGACCTACGATCTACTGATCCTGCGACTGTCGAACAGCCTGCTGTGGCGATGCCCGACCAGTCTTCAGTTGCAGCACTACGATCGCAACATCAGCGCGAAACACCTGGATATCGGCCCCGGTAGCGGCTATTACCTCGATCATTGCACATTTCCGGAAACTCCATCGATTTCGCTGTTGGATCTCAACCCCTCGCCGCTGGAGTTCGTATCCCGGCGCATCTCTCGTTACGCTCCGCGCAAGATCGTCGCGGACATCTGTAAGCCTGGCCTCGAGATCGGGCAAGAGTTCACCTCCGTGGCGTTGAACTACGTGATGCACTGCCTGCCCGACCAAGACGGTGACAGGGAAGCGACATTCGCGAATATTCGCAACACTCTGGTGCCAGGTGGATTGTTTTTCGGTTCCACTGTTATGGGCAAGGGTGTCCACCATACGCCGTTCTCTCGGCGGGTGAACGAGAAGTACAACCAGATCGGTGCGTTCCACAATAGGAATGACAGTCCAGAGCGACTGGAGCGACTGCTGAGCGCGCAGTTCGAAAAGTGCGAGATTCGGCTCCACGGTGCCGTCGCTCTGTTCAGTGCGACGGCCGCCTGATCGGCTGCATTTTATCGTGCGAAAAAGGGGCTTCTGGCGGGCGTCATCATTGCCGCTGACCAGTTGGTCGCGGAAATGCTTGCCGGTGGCCACGTGATGCGCAAATTCTGGCCTCATTTTCCTTCGGTGGCTGAATCTTTGTTCACAGCCTTGACGATGTCTTCCTGCTTCAACATGATGGCGGAATAGTGAATAGGCCGCTCGCCCTGGATGATCGCGCGTGAAAAGGCACTATCCTAACCTTCGTTGTCAACACTAGTCGATTATTGGTGAGCTGATAATATGGTGGCACCTGGTGAAGCTGGCGAAATTTCGCGAAGCGAAGGAATTGCGGTCGTCGGGCTGTCGTGCCGACTTCCGGATGCGTCTTCGCCTGCGGAGTTCTGGAGGTTGCTGAGCCGGGGGCGCGATGCGGTCGGTGAGCGGCCGTCGAGCCGGCGTGCCGAGGGTGCTGCCGCTGAGCGAGCAGGCTATCTCGACCAGGTGGACCGGTTCGACGCGGAATTCTTCGGCATTTCACCGAAAGAAGCCTCCGCGATGGATCCGCAACAGCGACTGGCGCTCGAGTTGAGTTGGGAGGCACTGGAGGAGGCGGGCCTGCCGCCCGCGACGCTGAGCGGCACTCGGACAGGCGTGTTCGTCGGCACCATGTGGGACGATTACGCCGCCCGGCTCGGTGACTCCGCGGAATCACTCGCCACTCGTCACTCGTTCGCGGGACTTCAGCGTGCCGGTATCGCCAACAGGATATCGTATTTCCTAGGGCTCACCGGGCCGAGCATGGTGGTCGACTCCGGTCAGTCATCTTCGCTCGTTGCCGTGCATCTGGCGTGCGAAAGCCTGCGTCGCGGTGAATCGTCGCTCGCCGTCGCCGCTGGGGTGAACCTCATGCTGGCCTCGCACAGCTTGGCGGTTTCCGACGCGTTCGGCGCTCTTTCTCCCGACGCTCGGTGTTTCACGTTCGACGCGCGAGCCAACGGCTACGTCCGAGGCGAAGGCGGCGGCGTGGTCGTGTTGAAGCGCCTTGATTCGGCACTGGCCGACGGCGACCAGATCCATTGCGTGATTTTGGGCGGAGCGGTCAACAACGACGGTGCGGGTGACACGTACACCGCTCCGAGCGGACCCGCGCAGGAGCAACTGCTGGCGGCGGCGTGCCGGCGTGCCGCGGTCGCCCCCGTCGATGTCACGTACGTCGAACTGCACGGCACTGGAACGGCACTGGGCGATCGGGTCGAGGCCGCGGCTCTCGGCACGGTGTACGGGCGGGAACGGCCGGCGAGCCGTCCGCTCCGAGTCGGGTCGGCCAAGACGAACGTCGGCCACCTGGAGGGCGCCGCGGGCATCACCGGCCTGCTCAAGGTGGTGCTGTCGCTGAAGAACCGCGCGCTGCCGCCCAGCCTCAACTTCGAGACACCGAACCCGCGGATCGATTTCGCCGGGGCCAGGCTGGCGGTACAGCAACACCTGGAGGACTGGCGGGCGGGCGGTCGGCTGATCGCGGGTGTCTCGTCATTCGGGCTCGGCGGAACCAACTGTCACCTGATCGTCGGCGAGGCACCGAAGACGACGGCCGAGGCCGAGGCCGAGGCGGACGAGCCGGCGACGACGGCATTGGTGCTGTCGGCACGATCGGACGCCGCGTTGGGCGAGCAGGCGGAACAGCTTCGTCAGCTGCTCGAGGCGCCGGACGGTCCGGCGCTCGGGGACACCGCTCTGTCGCTGGCCGTCACCCGCACCCATTTCCGGGACCGTGCGGTGCTGCTGGGAAGCAGTCGCGAAGAGCTTTTGAACGCCTGCTCGGCGGTGGCGCGCGGCGAAGAGTCGGCGGTCGTCGTCCGTGGCAGCGCCCGCGAACACGGCAAGACGGTCTTCGTCTTCCCAGGCCAGGGCACCCAGTGGACGGCGATGGCGGCGGAACTGCTCGATTCCTCGCCGGTCTTCGCCCGCAGTATCGAGGAGTGTGGTGACGCGCTCGCCTCGCACCTGGACTGGTCGCTCGGTGACGTGCTCCGCGGTGCGCCGGGCGTCCCCGACCCGGCCCGTGACGATGTCGTCCAGCCGGTGACCTTCGCGGTCATGGTTTCCCTCGCCCGGCTCTGGGCGCACCACGGTGTGTCACCTGATGCGGTGATCGGTCATTCCCAGGGCGAGATCGCCGCCGCGCACATCGCCGGCGCGTTGTCGCTCGAAGACGCGGCGGCCGTCGTCGCGTTGCGGAGCAAGGCGATCGTCGAGCTGACGGCAGGCTCCGGTGGTGGCATGGCCTCCGTGGAGCTGGCCGCCGAAGAAGTCCGGACGCTGCTGGAGCGGTGGGGCGGCAGCCTCGAGATCGCGGCGAGCAACAGCCCGTTGTCGACCGTGGTGTCGGGTGACCGAGCCGCGCTCGACGAGCTGATCGCGGTCCTGAAAGGACGGAATGTCCGGCATCGCCTGATCCCGGTCGGCTATGCGTCGCATACGAGCGGCATGGAGCCGCTTCGCCGTCGCCTGCTGACGGACCTGAGCGGCATTCGCACCCAGAACACGGAAATCGCCTGCTATTCCACGCTGACCGGTGGCCGGATCGCCCCTGAGGCCTTGACCGCGGCTTACTGGTACCGGAACCTTCGGTACCCCGTTCAGTTCGAGCAGGCCGTGCGAGCGGCGGCAGGCGACGGGCACGACGTGTTCATCGAGAGCAGCCCGCACCCGGTGCTGACCACAGCGATCCGGCACACCGTGCCAGGGGTAGTGGCGGCAGGCACCCTGCGGCGTGACCACGGCGGAATGCGCCAGTTCCTCACGGCGCTCGGGCAAGCGCACGTTCACGGCGTCCATGTCGATTGGGCGAAGACCGTCCCCGGCGCCCGGCGCGTCGCACTGCCGACCTATCCGTTCCAGCGAAGCCTGCATTGGATCGACACGGCGCCGGTCTCACCGCCGGTGCGCGAACCGGAGACCAGGGACCTGCCCGAGTCTCCGGCAGCAGGCCCGGTTCGCTCGCTCACGGCCGACCCGGTTCGCCAGGCGGCCGCCGCCGTGCTCGGCTACGCCAGGCCCGACGAGATCGACATCACCCGTACCTTTCGCGACCTCGGCTTCGACTCGGCGGCCACGATCGAGTTCAGCGACCGGCTGTCCCGGCTGACCGGCACGAGCCTCCCCGCGACACTCGCCTTCGAGCATCCGACGCCCGAAGCGGTCATCGACCACCTCACGGCCGGGGCCCAGCCCGCGGAGTCCGTCGTCGCGGACCGGTCGGACGATCCGATCGCGATCGTGGCGATGAGCGGCCGGTGGCCGGGTGGGACCGACAGCCCCGACGCACTCTGGCGGCTGTTGCTCTCCGGCGGCGACGTGATCGGGCCCGTCCCGGCGGATCGCGGCTGGGAGCAGGCCGGGATCACCGGTGGTTTCCTGCACGACGCCTTCGAGTTCGACAATGACTTCTTCGGGGTGAGCCCGCGCGAGGCGGCCGCGATGGATCCGCAGCAGCGATTGCTGCTCGAATCCGCCTGGGAAGCGGTGGAACGGTCGGGGATCGCCCCGATGGCACTGCGCGGCACCGACACGGGGGTGTTCCTCGGTGTCACCGCGCAGGACTACGGCCCGCGGTTGCACGAAGCCGCGAAGGGCTATGAGGGACATGCGCTGACCGGAAGCTTCACCAGCGTCGCCTCCGGACGGATCGCGTACGTGCTGGGGCTGGAAGGCCCCGCCATCACGGTGGACACCGCGTGTTCCTCGTCGCTGGTCGCGCTCCACCTCGCCGCGCAAGCACTGCGCCATGACGAGTGCCGTCTCGCATTGGCCGGGGGAGCGGCGGTGATGGCACTGCCGGGGATGGTCACCGAGTTCGGCCACCAGAACGGATTGGCGGCCGACGGGCGGTGCAAGCCGTTCTCGGCCGCGGCCGACGGCACCGGATGGTCCGAAGGCGTCGGCATGCTCCTGCTGGAGCGGCTCTCCGACGCGCGCCGTAACGGACACCCGGTGCTGGCGGTGATCCGCGGCAGTGCGGTCAACTCCGATGGTGCCAGCAACGGCCTGTCCGCCCCGAACGGTCTGGCTCAGCAGCGTGTCATCCGGCAAGCGCTGACGAACGCGCACCTGACGGCAGGCGAGATCGACGCCGTCGAGGCGCACGGCACGGGAACCGCGCTGGGCGACCCGATCGAGGCGCGGGCGTTGCTCGCCACCTACGGTCAGGACCGTCGGCACCCGGTGCTCGTCGGCTCGGTCAAGTCCTGCCTCGGCCACACCCAAGCCGCGGCTGGCGTCACCGGTGTCATCGCGACGGTGCTGGCGATGCGGCACGGCCTGCTGCCCCGGACCCTGCACCTGGATCGGCCTTCGCCCCACGTCGACTGGAACGCGGGTGCGGTCGAGCTGCTCGCCGAGTCCCGTGAGTGGCCGGAGACCGATCATCCCCGCCGTGCGGGCGTGTCCTCCTTCGGCATCAGCGGCACCAACGCGCACGTCATCCTCGAGCAGGTGGCCGCCGAGCAGGAACCCGGGCGACCCGAGGCGCACTCCGGGCCGTTGCCGTGGTTGCTGTCCGCCAAGTCGGACGCGGCACTGCGCGAACTGTCCGGGCGGCTGGCCGGGCACCTCGGTGCGCATCCCGATGTCCGGCCCGATGAGGTGGCCGCCGCACTCGCTGCCTCCCGGTCGGCGCACGGTCACCGTGCGGTGGTCATCGCCGATGACCGCACGGAGGCCGTGGCCGCGTTCGAGGCACTGCGGACCGGTGACCCGAGCGGGAACACGATGGTGGGAACCGCCGACCCGTCGGTCGCCGGACCGGTGTTCGTCTTCCCTGGGCAGGGCTCGCAATGGGCGGGGATGGCACTGGCACTGCTGGACACCGACGAGGCCTTCGCCGCGGCGCTCGACGCCTGCGCCCAGGAGCTCGAGAAGCACGTCCCGTGGCGGCTGCACACAGTGCTGCGCGATCCCGACCCGGCGCTGCTGATGCGGTCCGACGTCGTCCAGCCCGTGATGTTCGCGATCACGGTCGCGCTGGCACGGACCTGGCAGCAGTGGGGCGTTCAGCCCGCCGCGATCATCGGCCACTCGCAGGGTGAGATCGCCGCCGCGCACGTCGCGGGCGCGCTCACCCTGGCGGACGCGGCCCTCATCGTCACCGCACGCAGTGTGCTGCTGACAGGGCTGCCTGCCGGCACCGGCATGGTCTCCATCCGCAGGCCCGCCGACGAGTTGGACCTCCTGGACGACATCCCTGGCCTCACCATCGCGGCGGTCAACGGGCCGAGCAGCACGGTGGTCGCCGGCACCGACGACGAACTCAAGCGCGTACTGGACGCGTGCGGCCGGCTGGACATCGATGCCGCGCGGGTCCCGATCGAATACGCCTCGCACTCCCCGCACGTGCGGGGAGTCGAGAACGCCATGCTGGCCGCGCTGGCCTCGGTGTCGCCGCAGGACTCGGAGATTCCCTTCTACTCCACGGTCACCGGCGGACGGCTCGGCACCGCCGAGCTGGATGGCCGTTACTGGTATGCCAACCTGAGCGAGCAGGTGCGGTTCCACCAGGCCGTCACCGCGCTCGTCGAGGACGGTCACCGCGTCTTCCTCGAGGTCAGCCCGCAACCCGTGCTGGCGGCGAGTATCCGGGAAACCCTCGGCGACCGGGCCGGCCTGGCCACCGGAACGTTGCGGCGGAACGAAGGCGGCAGGCGGGAACTGCTGCGCGCGGCGGCGCGCCTGCACGTCGCCGGGGTCGGCGTCGACTGGACGCGGGCGCTGCCGCCGCTGAGCGGCCACGTCGAGTTGCCGACGTATCCGTTCCAGCGCACGCGATTCTGGCTGCCTGGCGGCAACCGGGCACAGGCAGGGCCGCATCCGCTGATCGACACGGTCACCCGCGTCGCAGGCGCGGCCACGGTCGTCTTCGCCGGCCGGTTGTCGGCGCAGGACCATCCCTGGCTGAGCGAACACACCGTGCGGGGGGTGCGGCTCCTGCCCGTGGCGGTGTACGTGGAGTTGCTCACCTACATCGCGGACGAGACCGGCTTCGACGGCCTCGACGAGCTCGTCCTGCACGCGCCGTTGATCGTGCCCGAGCAGGGCGGCCTGCGGCTGCAGGTCGTCGTCGAGGGGAACGACGTCTCGGTGTACTCCCAGGCCGAGCAGCCCGGGGTGAGTCAGTGGGTGCGGCACGCGACAGCGAGCCTGGCCACCGGAATGTCCACAATGGAATCGGCGGCGGACGACGACGTGCTCGTCGAAGCCACGCTCGCCCCGTCTCTGGATCCGGATCAGTTCCGGCTTCACCCGAGCCTGCTGGACGCGGTGCTGCGGGCGGCGGTCAGCCTGACCGAGACCGGCGGCGAGCCGGAGCACATGCCCTTCTCGCTGTCCGGGATCCGGCTGGACGCCATCGGAGCCACGGTGCTGCACGCACGGCTGCGGATGACTGGTGCGGACTCGGTGTCCGTGGTCGTCACCGATCCGTCGGGCGAGCCCGTCATCTCGGTGGATTCTCTTGTCGTACGGCCGCTTCCCGCCGAACTGCGCCCGACGCCCGAGCACGCGGCGGGCGAGTGCCTTTACGAGCAGGTACTGACCGAGCTCGAAGCCGCGCCGCCCGCCGGAGCCACACGGATGGTTCGAGTCCTGCCGGACGAGATGCCGCTGCCCGAACACCGACCGGGTGATCTCGCGGTCGTGACGAGCTGGTCGGCGGATTCGCCCGGCCCGCAGGCGCTGCGTTCCGCGGTGACGCGCATGCTGACCCTTGGTCAAGCATGGCTGACCGATCGGGAAGTCCCGCTCGTGGTGGCCACCCGTGGCGCGCTGGCGGCGGACGCCGATCCGTCTGGCACCGCGGTGTGGGGGCTGGTGCGGTCGGCGCAGGCCGAGCACCCTGGCCGGTTCGTGCTGGTGGACCTCGACCCGGAGCTGACCGACGAGGAAGCCGTCGCGATGCTGGAGCGGCACGTCGCGACCATCGCCGCGCAGGTGGCGGCCGGGCAGGCGCAACTCGTCCTGCGTGCCGGCCGGTTCCATGCGCCGCGCCTGGCACGCAGCACGCCGAGCGAGAACGCGCGAGCGTCCGAGTGGAATCCTGAAGGGACCGTGCTGATCACCGGCGGCACGGGCGGCTTGGCAGGCCTGCTCGCCCGGCATCTGGTCGCGGAGCGGGGCGTGCGGCATCTCGTGCTGGCCAGTCGTTCGGGACCGACCGCGGCGGGCGCGGACGAGCTCAGCGCCGAGCTGACCGCGCTCGGGGCGCAGATCCGGGTGGTCGCTTGCGACGTGGCCGACCGCGGCGACCTTTCGGCGATGCTGGCGGGGATCGACGCCGATCATCCGTTGACGGCGGTCGTGCACACCGCCGCGGTACTCGACGACGGCGTCGTCGAAGGGCTCACCCCCGGCAGGCTGGACACCGTGCTGGCGCCCAAGGCCGACGGCGCCTGGCACCTGCACGAGCTGACCCGTGACCTGGAGCTGGCCGCGTTCGTCCTTTACTCCTCGCTCACGGCCACGGTCGAGAGCGCCGGACTCGGCAGTTATGCGGCGGCGAACGGATTCTTGGACGGGCTGGCCGCGCACCGGTGTTCGCAGGGGCTGCCCGCGACTTCGCTGGCGTGGGGACCGTGGTCGACGGGTGCGGGCATGACCGGGGCGCTGACCGACGTCGACCTGCGTCGGTTCGGCCGATCGGGCATGGTGCCGCTGGCCGCGGCCGAGGGGCTCGCGTTGTTCGACGCGGCACTCGACACAGGTCGGCCAGTCGTGGTCGCGGCCAGGCTGGACTCGGCGAGGTGGCACGAGCCCGAAGACGCGCCACAAGCCCTGCGCGATCTGATCCGCCGACCGGCGCGCCGGGCCGCCAAGGTGGCGGACCGAGTCGACGGCGGGCGGACGGTAAGGCAGTTCTCGCAGGTGCTGGAATTGGTCAGGACCCATGCCGCCGCCGTGCTGGGGTATGCCGATGCCGCGCGGATCGACGCCGACCGCCCGTTCCGGGACATGGGCTTCGACTCGTTGACCGCCGTGGAACTACGCAATCGCCTGACCCGCGCGACCAGCTTGACGCTCCCCGCGACCCTGACGTTCAACCACCCCACGGCCCGTTCGCTCGCCACCTTCCTGGTCACCGAGATGTCGGGGGTCGCGCAGCGCGAGGACGTGCGGTCCGCACCGGCCCCGGCGGCGGACGAGCCGTTGGCGATCGTCGGTATGGCGTGTCGGTTCCCTGGTGGTGTGGACAGTCCGGAGGCGTTGTGGTCGCTTGTCGAGGCGGGCGCCGATGTGATCGGCGAATTCCCGACCGACCGTGGCTGGAATCTGGACGGTTTGTTCGACGCGGATCCGGACGCGGTGGGCAAGACGTATGCCCGTGCGGGTGGTTTTCTGCGTGAGGCGGGCCTTTTCGATCCGTCGTTCTTCGGGATTTCGCCGCGTGAGGCGTTGGTGATGGATCCGCAGCAGCGGTTGTTGCTGGAAACGTCATGGGAAGCCCTAGAACGCGCGGGCATCGACCCGGGCTCCCTGCGCGGGCAGGATGTCGGCGTCTACTTCGGCCTGCAGGCGGGCCACTACGGATACGGCAATGAGGACGCCGAAGGCCTTGCCACCACAGGAATGGCGGCCAGCGTGGCCGCCGGCCGGGTGTCGTATGTGCTGGGTCTTGAGGGGCCTGCGGTGACGGTGGACACGGCGTGTTCGTCGTCGTTGTCGGCGCTGCATCTCGCGGGACAGGCGCTGCGCGCGGGGGAGTGCTCGCTGGCGTTGGCCGGTGCCGTCACGGTCATGGCCACGCCGGACCTGCTGGTGGAATTCGCTCGCCAGCGCGGCTTGTCGCCGGACGGCCGGTGCCGAGCGTTCGCGGACAGTGCGGACGGCACTGGCTTTTCCGAGGGCGTCGGGGTTCTGGTGCTGGAGCGGCTGTCCGACGCGCGGCGCAACGGGCATCAGGTGCTGGCGGTGGTGCGTGGTTCGGCGGTGAATCAGGATGGTGCGTCGAACGGGCTGACCGCACCCAACGGTATGGCTCAGGAGCGGGTGATTCGCCGGGCTTTGGCGAATGCCGGGGTCACGGCGGACGAAGTCGACGTAGTCGAGGCGCACGGTACGGGCACGAGGCTGGGTGATCCGATCGAGGCGCAGGCGTTGCTGGCGACTTATGGCCAGGATCGGGATCGTCCTTTGTG